>DATIPV010000120.1:0-5106 GCA_035471525.1 Robiginitalea sp. | reverse complement strand
CTCATCCCGCACATACACCTGGTGCATGCCCGCAGGCACTTCCTCGAAGACAGGGCTGGCCTGGAACGAACCCGCATCCAGGGCGTACAGGTACTCGCCGGCAGACACGGTTTGAATGGTCACCCGGTTGGCCACCTGCAGGTCCTCGATAAGGATATCGGCAATGCCCGGGGGCTGAGAAATGCGTACTTCCACGCTCCGTTCGGCTATACAGGCAATACCCCCGCCCTCGGCCGTGGCCGTAAGCGTATACACCCCCGGCTGGTCTACGCTGATCCGGGGAGACCTTTGGCCGGTATTCCACCGGTAGGCCACCCCGGGCTCGGGGTTGAGGGGCCCAAGGGTTACCCCCGCCGCATTCTCGCAGAGCAGCTCCAATTCTGGAAAATCCAGCACCGGTTCGGCCACCACGTCGAACCGGAACGATTCGGTGGCATCGTAACACTGCGGATTAGACAGGGAAGTGGTGCGCACATATACGGTATACGACCCGGGCAGCGGGTCGTAGCTTTGCGGCAGCGGGTTGTCGCCGAGCTGGGCATCCGTTGCGGTGCCGTGGTAACTAACCCGGAACGAGGCCGGGTCCTGACCTCCGAGGGCTTCTGCGCCCTTGGTACTCAGGTCGAGTCCGCCCTCCGAGGAGCAAAGCACCTCGTGGGCCAATGGGTAGGTAACCGGAATCGGGCTGAACCCCACCTGTACATCGCTGATGAGCTGAGAGCCGTCTGGCAGGCTCACCTGCACCCGATACGTAGCCGGGGAAATGGCGGCGTAGATGGGGCCCGTTTCGCCGGGGATGGCCACATAGCCCGAGCCGGCATCGGCAAACCAGAGGTACCCCGTAGCCCCGGGAGTGGTGGCGTCCAGCGGTACGGCATCGCCCTGGCAGGCAGCCACCGGAGGCCCGAGCAGGTTGCTCACTATGGAACAATCGAGGGCATCGTACGGGTTGCTCACGAAGATCTGCCCCGAGAACTGGATGCTGAAGCCGGAATTGGTATTGCTGAAATTGTTGATTAGCAGGTAGTAGTCTTCCCCGGCCTGTACGTCGAGCCAGGGTTCGTACTGGTAGGTGCCCGTATAGCCGGTGGGGTCTTCTCCCACCCCCATGTAGGAGGCCATTTCCCGGTTGTCGTAGAAATTGCATCGGACCGGGTTGCCCAGGTTGCCGCAATCGGCAGCGCGATAGAGGGCAAAATCCCAGTCTTCGGCCGGGTCGAAGGAAATATTGAAGCCGAGCTGGCCTGCTGCCCCCGTGCGGAACCGGTACCAGGCAGAGTTGGATTCTATAAAGCCGCTAAGGCTCGTTTCCATGCAGCCCGTCTGCGTGGCTCCCCCGAAATCGTCGGCCCCGAATCCGGATGTGCCTCCGTTTACGGGCGTGTTGCTGCAAATGGGAATAGCCATGCCGCAGTCTTGGGAAATCTGGGCCTGAAGCCCCAGGCCTCCCAAGAGCAGCCAGAGGGTGAATAACCGGATCGGATACCTAGAAATTCGCATGGCGGTCTTTGGTAGGGTGTAAATTAGGCAGACCGGGCCGGGTGGCCGAATTTATGTTGTGTAGCCGTGTTTTCGGGCCATAAAGTGCTATTTTATGTATATCTTTGCCTTTTGAAAATCTTGAACCGATGAAAATCGACTCTGCCCTGGAAGCCTCTCACGACGCCCTTGGAGACGACCACTTTTCGGGCTCTGAGGAAACGCCTCTGCGGGAGGATGCCTTTCTGCTGAGCGATGCCGAAAAAATCGAGCGCATTTCCAAAAGCGTGCGCGACATTATGCTTACCCTGGGCCTGGATCTGAACGACGACAGCCTGAAAGGGACACCGGAACGGGTCGCCAAAATGTACGTACGGGAGATTTTCGGCGGGCTGCACCCCGAGCGCCAGCCCAAGTCGTCCACCTTTAAGAACAAATACAAATACGGCGAGATGCTGGTGGAGAAAAACATCATCGTCTACAGCACCTGCGAGCACCACTTGCTGCCCATCGTCGGAAGGGCCCATATCGCCTATATATCAGGGGGTACCGTGGTGGGCCTGTCCAAAATGAACCGCATTGTGGACTATTACGCCCGCAGGCCCCAGGTACAGGAACGCATGAACATTCAGATCGTACGGGAATTGCAGCGGGTCCTGGGCACCGAGGATGTGGCCTGCGTGATCGATGCCAAACACCTTTGCGTGAATTCACGCGGCATACGGGATGTCGACAGCAGCACGGTAACAGCCGAATACGGAGGGCGGTTTCGGCAGGAAGAATCGCTCCGCCGCGAATTCCTGGACTACATTAACCTGGAAACCGAATATTAAGGCCCCACGCCATGGCGTTGTATCACGAGCAAACCCTGAAGGTTTACAACTCCCTAACAGGAGAAAAGCAAGTTTTCGAACCCCTGCATGAGGGCTATGTGGGCATGTACGTGTGCGGGCCCACCGTTTACAGCAACGTGCACCTGGGCAATTGCCGTACCTTCATATCCTTCGACCTAATTTTCCGCTACCTGCGCCTGCTGGGTTACAAGGTGCGCTATGTTCGCAACATAACAGATGCCGGGCATTTAGAGGACGATGCCGATACAGGCGAGGACAAGATCGCCAAAAAGGCCCGCCTGGAACAGATCGAGCCCATGGAGGTAGTGCAGCGCTACACGCTCGATTTCCACAACATCCTGCAGAAATTCAATGTCCTGCCGCCGAGCATCGAGCCCACGGCCACCGGGCATATCGTGGAACAGATTGAAGTGATCAAGGAAATCCTGGAAAAAGGGTTTGCCTATGAAAAAAACGGCTCGGTGTACTTCGATGTGGTCAAATTCAATGAAGACCACCAGTACGGCAAACTGAGCGGGCGCAAACTGGAAGACATGATCGCCAATACCCGCGAGCTGGCCGCCCAGGACGAAAAAAACAACCCGCAGGATTTCGCGCTCTGGAAACGGGCCGAACCCCAGCATATCATGCGCTGGCCCTCCCCGTGGGGAGAAGGCTTCCCGGGCTGGCATTTGGAGTGCACGGTAATGAGTACCAAATACCTCGGGGAAACTTTCGATATCCACGGCGGGGGCATGGATTTGAAGTTCCCCCACCACGAATGTGAGATCGCCCAGGCAGAAGCCTGCTACGACCACGACCCGGTACGGTATTGGCTCCACGCCAACATGCTTACCCTGAACGGCAAGAAAATGGCGAAGTCTACCGGGAACAACCTGTTGCCCGACGAGATCTTCTCCGGGAAGAACCCCATCCTGAGCAGGGCCTATACCCCCTCGGTCGTTCGCTTTTTCATGATGCAGGCACATTACACCAGTATTCTGGACCTGAGCGATGAGGCTTTGCAGGCTGCCGAAAAAGGGTATATACGCCTTATGGAAGCCATGGACCTGCTCCCGGGCCTCCCCACGGGCAAATCCTCGGAATTCGACGTAAAGGCCTGGCGTCAGCGTTGCTTCGAAGCCATGAACGACGACTTCAACAGCCCGATTCTGGTGGCTCAGCTCTTTGAGGCGGTCAAGGTCATCAACCTGGTGCGCGACGGGAAACAAGCCCTTACGGCTGCCGACAGACAGTTGCTCGCCGAGACCTTCGAAAGCTTCGTCTACGAGGTGCTCGGGTTGGAAAAGGGCCGTCGCGACGAGGCCGAAACCAAGAAACTGGAAGGAACCGTAGAACTGCTCATCCAGATGCGCAACCAGGCCCGGGCCGATAAGGACTACGCCACCTCCGACCGGATCCGTGATTCCCTGGCCGCCCTCGGCATACAGCTGAAGGACGGGAAAGACGGAACCACGTTCAGCTACTGAGAGAAACCTGCCGCCATGGCCACAAACCGCAAGAGCAGATTGTTTACACGTCCTCTGGTCGCTTTGGTGCGGTTTTACCAGCGCTACATCTCCTCCCTTACCCCACCCAGCTGCCGGTACACGCCAACCTGTTCGCAATACACGGTGGAAGCTTTGCAGAAGCACGGGCTGCTGAAAGGGGGCTGGCTTGCCGCGAAGCGCATCGCCAGCTGCAACCCCTGGGGCGGCTCGGGCTACGACCCGGTCCCCTGATGTGCAAGACAAACCCGGTATTTTGTGATCTGGCCCCGATACGGACCGGTACTGCGCCTGGAAGTTGGAATTTGGAATTTACACTCCGGGGGGTAGCTGCCTATTTTAGTATATTAGCCGTCTAAACACGTCTTATGTTCTTTTTGGGCTTTACCTGGAATCCCGACGATACCCTGTTCAGGCTCGGGGTGCTGCAGATCAAGTACTACAACCTGCTTTGGATTATCGCCTTTGTAGTGGGCTGGTATGTGATGAAACGGATCTTCGACCGGGAAGGGCGCAGCCGCCTGGAGCTCGACTCGCTCTTCATCTATACGGTGCTGGCCACCATGCTGGGCGCCCGGCTGGGCCACGTGTTCTTCTACGACTGGGATTACTACCAGCACCACCTGGCCGAGATACTGCTGCCCATCCGGGAAGCTCCGGGAAGCAGTCTGTTCGGCCTTATTAACGGATACGAATTTACGGGCTTCACCGGGCTGGCGAGCCACGGGGCGGCCCTGGGGGTAATTATCGGCATGTACCTCTTTACGCGCAAGCACCCCTCCTTCGGGATGCTTTGGGTATTGGACCGGCTGGTGATACCGGTATCCCTGGGGGCCTTTATGGTGCGGCTGGGGAATTTCTTCAACTCGGAGATCAACGGCAAGATCGCCGACGCCTCCTTTTTCCTGGCCACGCGCTTCGTGCGCGATTCAGACGATATGCCGGCGCATCGGGCCATGTCCATTACCGGGAAACCGAGCCCGGGAACTGCGTACAAGGCGCTGGTAAACGACCCGCAATTCGCGCAGCACCTGGAGGCCATCCCCTTCCGGCATCCAGCCCAGCTCTATGAAGGATTCTGCTATATCTGGGTCTTTATCGCCCTGTACCTGCTTTACTGGAAAACGGGCAAAAAGGACCAGCCCGGATACCTTTTCGGCCTTTTTCTGGTGTTGCTCTGGTCGGTGCGCTTTCTGGTGGAGTTTGTCAAGAAAAGCCAGGGAGGCTTCGAGGATTCCCTGGGTTATCTGTCGACCGGCCAGTGGCTGAGCATTCCCTTTATCCTG
>DATIPV010000119.1:0-8184 GCA_035471525.1 Robiginitalea sp. | reverse complement strand
CGTCAGGGGAGCCTGGATTACCCCTGCAATGAGCCCGGCCATGCCGATAAGCGTAAAATTGGATTCGCTCACCTCTATGCCCAGCCCCAGGTTGTTGAGCGTTTTTGCCACCAGATTGCCCAGGGCGCTGCCCATAACCATGGTGGGGATGAAAATCCCCCCCGATCCCCCGGCAGCAAAAGTGGTGGTCATCGCGATGGCTTTAAAAAGGGTGATGCCGAAAAGCAGGGCGATAACCACCCAGATATTCCCGGTGTAGGCATCGAACGGAGTGGAACCCAGGGCCTTCAGGTGGTTGCCCTCGAGCAGGCTGTTGATAAAGCCGAAACCTTCCCCGTAAAGCGGGGGGATGAAATACAGCATGGTACCGATGGCCAGCCCGCCAACCAGCAGTCGGTATTTCGGACTTCTGAGCGGTTTGAACAACTTCATGATCCCGAAGTACATGCGCGTGAAGTACACAGATGCCACGGCAGTGCCTATGCCCAGTAAAATATAGTAGAGGCTGTCGCGAACCCCGAAGGAATCGGTAAGGTCGAAGGTAAAAAGCGATTCCTCTCCCAAAAAAAAGTAGGAGGTGAGCACACCCGATATGGAAGCGAGCAAGAGGGGAAGCATGGAGAGCATGGTGAGGTCGAGGCTAAAGACCTCCACGGCAAAAATGATGGCCGCAATCGGGGCCTGGAAAACGGAGGCGATGGCGCCTGCCGAGGCGCATGCGATCAGCAGGGTGCGGTCTTTCGCGCTGATGTGCAGCAGGCGGGAAACATTGGAGCTGATGGCTGCTCCGGTCGCTACGGCTGGCCCCAGCAATCCCACGGAGCCACCGAATCCAACGGTAAGCGGGGCCGTTACCAGCGGGGTGAGGATCTTTTTGGGGTGTATGATGCCCTTTTTGCGCGAGAGGGCCAGCAGAATGGAAGAAATGGCATGGTCCAGGCGCTCCCTGTGTACATACTTGACATACAGGTAAACCAGGGTAAGCCCCACGATGGGCAAAATGAAATACAGCTGGTTGCTCAGGAACAGGACTCCGCGGTCCAGGGCCGATTCGATGAAATAGGTGGTGTTTTTAAGCGTAACGGAGGCCAGACCTGCCAGGAACCCAATCACCACGCTCATCAAATAGGTAAAGGTCTTGTGGGAAATGTGCTTGTACCGCCATTTCAGAAATCGGGTCAGAACATGTTGCGGTTGATTTCCCATAACCTGGCATACCTGCTAAAGGTATTAAAAAATGCCCATGCCACGGCCTGCGTCTTTACCTAAGACGCAGCGACAGGTGCAATTCGTCCAATTGGGCCGGGTCTATTTCGGCGGGCGCGTCTATCATCACATCCCGGCCATTGTTGTTTTTCGGGAAGGCGATAAAATCGCGGATAGATTCCTGCCCCCCCAGAATGGCCACGAGCCGGTCCAGGCCAAAGGCGATGCCGCCGTGGGGCGGCGCGCCGTACTGGAAGGCATCCATCAAAAAGCCAAACTGGTTGCGCGCCTGTTCTTCCGTAAAGCCCAGATGGCGGAACATAACTGCCTGGGTGGGTTTGTCGTGGATCCGGATAGATCCGCCCCCGATCTCGTTCCCGTTCAGTACCAGGTCGTAGGCGTTGGCGCGCACAGCAGCCGGATCAGACTCCAGCAGTGGCAGCTGGCCGGGCTTGGGTGCCGTAAAGGGGTGGTGCATGGCGTGGTAGCGACCGCTTTCCGGGTCGTATTCGAGCAAGGGGAAATCTACCACCCAAAGCGGGGCAAACTGGTCGGGCTTGCGCAGGCCCAGCCGCTGACCCATTTCCATGCGAAGCATCCCCAGCCGGGTGCGCGTGGCGTCGGCGTCCCCTGAGAGGATGCAGATGAGGTCGCCGGGCGCGGCACCGGTGGCGCTGGCCCATTGCGCCAGGTCTTCGGGCTGGTAGAACTTGTCTACCGATGATTTAAAAGAACCGTCTTCCAGGCAACGTACGTAGACCATGCCGGAAGCGCCGACCTGGGGTCGTTTGACCCAGTCTACCAGGGCGTCGACCTCCTTGCGGGTGTACTGGGCTGCTCCGGGCACGGCGATCCCGACAACCAGTTCGGCCTGATTGAAAACTCCGAAATCGCGGTGCCGGGCCAGGGAAGTGAGCTCGCCGAATTCCATCCCGAAGCGGATGTCGGGCTTGTCTGAGCCATATCGCCTGACCGCCTCGTCATAGGTCATCCTCGGAAAAGGCCCCGTCTCGACCCCGTTGATGGTTTTAAGCAGGTGGCTGGTCAGCCCTTCAAAGGTGTCCAGGATATCGTCCTGTTCCACAAAGGCCATCTCACAGTCTATCTGCGTGAATTCGGGCTGCCGGTCGGCGCGCAAATCTTCGTCCCTGAAGCATTTCACGATCTGGAAATACTTGTCCATGCCGCCTACCATCAGCAATTGCTTGAAGGTTTGGGGAGACTGGGGCAGGGCGTAGAACTGCCCCTCGTTCAGGCGGCTGGGCACGACAAAATCGCGGGCACCCTCCGGGGTCGATTTGATAAGATAAGGCGTTTCGATCTCGACAAAGCCTTTTGCGGAAAGGTAATTCCGCACCTCCAGGGCCACGCGGGCCCTGAACAGGAGCTTGCCTTTTACCGGGCTGCGCCGGATATCCAGATAGCGGTATTTCATGCGGAGCTCTTCGCCCCCGTCGGTTTCATCCTCGATAGTGAAAGGCGGGGTAAGGGAAGGGTTCAGCACTTTCAGAGACCGGACCAGTATTTCAACCGAACCGGTGGGCAGCTTCGGATTTTTCGACGCCCGTTCCACCACGGTCCCTTCTGCCTGTACCACGAATTCACGGCCAATGCCGCGGGCCTGTTCCAGAAGCCCTCCCTCGCTGCGATCCTGGTCGAAGACCAGCTGGGTAATCCCGTAGCGATCTCGCAGATCGATCCAGACCACGAAGCCCTTGTCGCGGACCTTGTGAGCCCAGCCGGCGAGTTGCACGGTCTGGCCGAGGTGCGATTCGTTGAGCTCCCCGCAGGTATGTGAACGGTACATAGGCGTGTTTTTAATGCCCCCAAAGGTACAATGGAAAGGGGGAAGCACACAAACAAATGTACACTTCCCCCTGAAATCTTTAAACGGGCCGGGCGCCTGAGATCAGGCCGCTTCCCTGTGCAGCTTCTTCCCTTTCGGGCGGGCTTCTGCCTTGCGCCCCCGGAAGGCGAGCTTGATCCGGTAGGTGATGTTGAACAGCACCGGCACGATGATCAGGGTCAGGAAGGTGGCCACAATGAGCCCGAAGATGACCGTCCAGGCCAGGGGCCCCCAGAAGACCACGTTGTCGCCGCCCACATAAATGCCCGGGTCGAAGTTGGCAAACAGGCCGAAGAAGTCGATGTTCAGGCCAATGGCCAGGGGCACCAGGCCGAGTACCGTGGTAATGGCCGTGAGCAATACCGGCCGCAAACGGGCCTTTCCGCCCTTTACGATGATGCCGGTCACTTCCTGGATGGGAAGCAGGTCGCGATCGTCGATACCCAGCACCACTTTTCTCCGGTCGATGAGAATTTGGGTGTAGTCGAGCAGCACCACCCCGTTGTTGACCACGATGCCCGCCAGCGAAATAATGCCCATCATGGTCATCATGATCACGAAGGACCAACCTGTGGCGATCAGCCCGCCAAAGACCCCGATAAAGCTCAGGAAAATGGCAGTCATGATAATGACCGGCTTGGAAATGCCGCCGAACTGGAAAACCAGCAAGAGCATAATCAACCCCAGGCCGCTGAAAAAGGCGCCCATCAAAAATCGCATCTGTTTGTTCTGCTCCTCGATCTGCCCGGTGTAATCGATCTTTATGCCATTCGGCATGTCGACAAACTCGTCCATGGCATCCTGAATCTGAGACACGATGGCCCCCGCATCCGTGTAACCCGGTTTCAGGCCCGAATACACGGTAACCACCCGCTGGGCACCCCGGTGCTTTATGGCGCTAAAAGCCGATGTGTTCCGGTGTTCGGCCACGGCCGATACCGGGATTTCCTTGATCCTGCCGGTAGCCGGGTCCCGGAAGATGACTTTCTGGTTGAACAGGGCGCTGGTGTTGTACCTGAGGTCTTCGCTGAAGCGCACATTGATGTCGTAATCTTCCCCATCCTTCTTGAAGACGCCCGCCTTGTCCCCAAATAGGGAACGTCTGAGTTGCTGGCCAATCTGACCCACCGAAACCCCCAGTTCCCCGGCCTTTTTTCGGTCTACCACCACCTGCATGGAAGGCTTGCTCTTGTTTACGTCGATTTTGAGCTCTTCGATGCCCGCAATGCCCTGTTGGTTAATATAGGCGCGCATGCGCTGGCCCAGGTTTATGAGCGTATCGTAATTCTGGCCTTGCAGCTCAATATTGATCGGGTACCCGGCAGACGGGCCCACAGCATCCTTCTCTACGGAGATCTCCACCCCCGGGTAAATCCCGGCCAGGGCCTCCTGAATTTTGAGGCGGAGTTCTTCGGTGTCCCGACCCTCCCGGTATTTGTATTCCCGCAGGGTGAGGGTTATTTTTCCGCGGTGCGGCATTTCGGCTGCCGAACCGGCTTCGGTGAAGGGATTCTCAGCACCCCGCCCCACCATGGAGACTGCCGATTGGACCAGCAGGTTGTGATCGCCTTTCATATAGACATCGCTCTCCAGAATGCCGTATACCCTGTTTTCGATCGACTTGGTAAGGGCGTTCGTTTTGTCGATAGAGGTCCCAAGCGGGTATTCGATGTAAACATATATCTCATTCGGGGTGTTGTCGGGGAAGAACTCCACCTTGGTCCGCTGGGTGCCCAGGGAGATGCCGAATCCTGCAAAGGCGGTCAGCAGGAGCAGGAACATGACCCCGGCATACCAGTACACATTTTTTCCCCGTAGCGCCTTTTTCAGCTGAGACTCATAAAAATCCTCGAGCCTCTTCAGGGTATGGCGCTGGAACCTGGCGGCCCACCCCTTGATGAAATAGCGGTAGAGCCAGAACATGGCAGCGGTAACCACCATCAGGGTTCCAAGCCCCCGAATTCGGCCGCCCACAAAGAAGATCAAAAGGCCCAGGGGCACAAGCACGAGCGTCAGGCGAACCAGTTGCTTCCGGGCGAGTTCCTTGTCTCCCGTTTCCATGAAGCTCGACACGAGCATGGAGTTCATGAAGATGGCCACAAAAAGAGAGGAGCCCAGTACCACCGACAAAGTGATCGGTAAAAGGATCATGAATTCTCCCATAATCCCGGGCCACATTCCCAGGGGCACAAAGGCAGCCACCGTGGTAAGGGTAGAGATGATGATGGGGAAGGCGATTTCGCCGATCCCTTTCCGGGCCGCCGAAATTCGGTCCATGCCTTCTTCGTCCATCAGGCGGTAGACGTTTTCGACCACTACCACCCCGTTGTCTACCAGCATCCCCAGCCCCATCACCAAACCGAACAGGATCATGGTGTTAAGCGTATACCCGATAGCCGAGAGGATCATGAACGACATGAACATGGACATGGGAATGGCAAAGCCCACAAAAAGGGCGTTCCGGAATCCCAGGAAAAACATGAGCACGGTAACCACCAGCAGGATTCCGAATATGATGTTGTTCACAAGATCGTCTACCTGGTTCAGGGTACGACCCGAAGAATCGTTGGCAACGGTTACGTCCAGGTCTTTGGGCAGATAGGTGTCCCGGGCCTCTCGGATGAGCTCCCGAATCTTGTCGGCGGCTATGATGGTGTTTTTGCCCGAGCGCTTCTTTATATCGAGCATTACCACGCTCTTGCCCTCTTCGCGGGCATAGGTGGTTTTGTCTTCTTCCTGGAAACGGATTTGGGCTATATTCTTCAGGTAAACGGCATCTCCCTGCTCTGATTTTACCACGAAATCTTCCAATTCGGATGGGTTTTGGATCTCACCCAGAATGCGCAGGGTACGCCGCTGGCCGCCCATGTCCAGGTTGCCGGCAGAGAGCGTCATGTTCCCGTTGCGGATGGCACCCAGCACATCGTCGAAGCTCACCTGGGCGGCCATCATTTTGTATATATCCACGGCCACTTCCACTTCGAGGTCCTGGGCCCCCCGTATGCCCACTTCCTTCACCTCGGTGAGGTCTTCGATCTCATCCTGCAGCAATTCCCCGTATTCCTTGAGCTGTTCCACCGGGTAATCGCCGGTGATATTCACATTCATGATGGGGAACGATTCGGTTATGTTCAGGTTGAAAACATTGGGCTCTACCTTGGCCCCGTTAAATATGGGCCAGTCTTCCCCGGCCTTCTCGGCATCGACCTCGTCCTGTACCTTGAGCTTGGCTTCCTGCACACTGATGTGCTCGTCGAACTCCACCACGATCATGGAATAGTCTTCCTGCGAGGTGGAGGTAAGGTCTACAAGGTTGCTTATGTTCTTGAGCCGCTCTTCCAGCGGGTCGGTAATCAGGCGCTCGATGTCTTCGGCCGTGTTGCCCGGGTAGGGCGTGCTCACATAAATCTTCGTCTCTTCTACTTCCGGAAAATCTTCACGGGGCATGGAGAAATAGGCCGAGAGGCCCATAACGAAGAAGATGGCGATCATTACATAGATTACCGAAGGATTGTCGATCGCCCAGGACGCGAGCCTGAATTCCTTGTCTGCGTTCCGTTCCTGTCTGCTCATACCCCTTCGATTATTTCGATTTCCTGACCTTCGCGTATGCGACGGGCGCCTTCGGTAATGATCTGCTCGCCGGGCGCGATGCCGCTGAGTACTTCCACATCGTTCCCCTGCGATCTGCCGGTGGTAATTACTCGCTTTTCGGCCTTGCCGATGCGATTTTCCCCAATTTCAACAGCCACATAGACATACTGCTCGCCTTCGGCATTTTCGGAGATAACCATCGGCGGAATCAACAGGGCCTTTTCGTTCGAATAATCGTTGATGCGCACGCGGGCCGTCAGATTCGGCTTCACGCGGCCGCTTTGGTTCGGCACGGGCACTTCCACGCTGAAGGACCGGTTGGTCGGATTGATAAAATTGCTGGCCTGACGCACGTGGGTATGGATGCTGTCGCCCAGCACGGGCAGGTAGATCATCACCTCCTTGCCGGGACGCACGCTTTCCAGGTAACTTTCGGGCACGTCTATTGCGACGTACATCTCCCCCAGGTTCACCAGCCGGAATACGGGTACGCCGGCAGCCGGGTTTACCGTGCTGCCCTGGTCCAGCATCACGTCGTCAATGATACCGCCAAACGGGGCCCGAATACTCGCCTTGGCCAGTTGGGCCTCGGCCTGCTCGACCATGTTTACGGAGGCCTCGTAATTGGTTTTCGCCTGCAGGTACTGTATCTCCGAGCCTATGTTCTGTTCCCAGAGCCGCTTTTGACGCTCGAAGGTAGTGGAGGCCAGGGCTGCCTGAGTGCGAAGCTGCTGCAGGCCGCTGGCCATCCCGCCATCGTCGATGCGGGCCAGCAGCTGACCTTTCTGGACCCGGTCGCCTTCTTTTACCAACACCTGTATAAGGGTGCCGGGCATTTCGGGGTAGAGCAGGATATTTTGCTTGGTCTGTACGTCTCCCTGCAGTTCCAGGTAGTGGTCAAATTGGGCCGGATGGATTACCAGGGTGCTCACAAGCGGGATCTTACCATTTCCCTCCCGGGCTCCGATTACCGAGTCGATCTGTTTCAGGCGGGCATTCAAAACCGTTTGCTGATCGAAGAGCTCTTTTTTACGGGCTTTCAGGGCCTCCAGGTCTCCCCGGGCGATCAGGTCCTCCAGGGAGGTTTCTGAATTCCGGGCACAGGCCGCCAGTACGAGCAGGATCAGTGGCAGGAAGTATATCGAATTTTTCATGGGTATGCGACTCTTGGATGAAATGTGGTTGCTGATATTTATTAAGGATTCAGGATGTTTTCCAGGGCTGTCTTTCTGTTGATTACGTCGATCATGGCCTGTAGGTATTCCTGTTGGGCCGTGTACAACTGGGTTTGGGCCTGGCGCAGTTCAAAGCTGGAGGCAATCCCTTCCGAATACTTGACCTCGTTCTTGTTCTCGATCCGTTCGGCCAGCGCCAGGTTATCCTTGCTGGTCTGATAGGTTTCAATGGCCAGCTGATAATCGTTGCGGGCCCGTTGCAGTTGCAGGGCCAGCTGCTTTTCCGTTTCCTGCAGCTCGGTCTTGGCCTTTTCAAGGGCAATCTTGGCCCGCTGCGTACCGGCACTGCGCTCCAGGGAACTG
>DATIPV010000118.1:0-3552 GCA_035471525.1 Robiginitalea sp. | reverse complement strand
CATCGACATAGGCTACAACGCGGAACGGATCTTCCTGCTGAAGTACTGTATGCTTGAAAAGGCGGTCTACGAACTGGGATACGAGATGAATTCCCGCCCCGATTGGGCCGTGATCCCCCTGGAGGGGATCCGGAGTATCATTAACGACTAAATCTTTACAACGACCATGGGCCACGTAATCCCGCACAGCTTATTCACCGACTTTGACATCGACCTGTTCAAGGCCGGCAAGCATTACCGCCTCTACGAAAAGTTGGGCTCGCACCTCACCGAGGTCGACGGGGTCAAAGGCGTCTATTTCGCAGTCTGGGCCCCTTCGGCCAAGGCCGTTTCGGTGGTGGGCGATTTCAATTACTGGCTGGAGGGCGAGCATCCGCTGAACGTGCGCTGGGATGCCAGCGGCATCTGGGAGGGATTCATCCCGGGCCTCGACCAGGGTACCCTCTACAAATACAAAATACATTCCCACATCGGCGATGTAAAGACTGAAAAGGCCGACCCCTATGCCCGCCGGTGCGAGCATCCGCCCAAAACGGCCTCGGTGGTCTGGAAGGCCGCCCACCGCTGGAAAGACGGTTCCTGGATGAAGAACCGGGCCGCACACAACAACCTGGACCGGCCCTATTCGGTCTACGAGGTGCACCTGGGGTCGTGGAAGCGGAAAAACGGGGGGGATAAATTCCTCACCTACCTGGAGATGGCCGAAGAGTTGGTGGCCTATGTGGTGGAAATGGGCTTTACCCATGTGGAATTCATGCCGGTGATGGAATACCCCTACGACCCGTCCTGGGGTTATCAGCTCACCGGATATTTTGCCCCGACTTCCCGATTCGGAAAACCCGAGGATTTCAAGGTGCTGGTCGATGCCTTTCACCAGAATGGCATTGGGGTAATCCTGGACTGGGTTCCTTCACATTTTCCGGAAGACGCACACGGGCTGGGCTTTTTTGACGGATCTCACCTCTACGAACACCCCGACCGGCGCAGGGGCTACCACCCCGACTGGAAAAGCCTCATTTTCAACTATGGCCGCAACGAGGTACGGGCCTTCCTGATCAGCAACGCCCTGTTCTGGCTCGACCAGTACCACATAGACGGGCTGCGCGTCGATGCCGTGGCCTCCATGCTCTATCTGGACTATTCCCGCGATGACGGGGAATGGGAACCCAATATCTACGGAAACAACGAACACCTGGAGGCTATTTCCTTCCTGCGCGAACTCAATACGGAGGTATACGGGAACTTCCCCGGGGTGCAGACCATCGCTGAAGAATCGACCGCCTTTTCGGGGGTCACCAAACCCGTGAGCATGGGCGGTTTGGGCTTTGGGATGAAATGGATGATGGGCTGGATGCACGATACGCTCGAATATTTCAAGAAAGAAACCGTATTCCGCAAATACCACCAGAACAATATTACCTTCAGCATGACCTATGCTTTTACCGAGAACTTTATGCTGCCCTTTTCACACGACGAGGTGGTTTACGGCAAGCAGTCGCTGTTGTACCGGATGCCGGGAGACGAATGGCAGCGCTTCGGCAACCTGAGGCTGCTTTTCGGCTATATGTTCACGCACCCGGGCAGCAAATTGCTGTTCATGGGCGGCGAATTCGGGCAGTCTGCGGAATGGAACTACCAGCACAGCCTGGACTGGCACCTGCTGCAATACGACTTCCACAAAGGGGTAAAGGAGCTGGTGAAAGACCTCAATACCCTGTATCGGGAACAACCGGCCCTGTACGAAAAACAGTACAGCCCGGACGGGTTTCGCTGGATCGACTACGGCGATTCCGAAAATTCGGTGCTCACCTACCTTCGGAAAGGACATGAGGCCAAAGACGACCTGATAGTAGCCTGCAACCTTACCCCGGTTCCCCGGGAGGGGTACCGGATCGGGGTTCCTAAAACCCGGCAGCTCAGGGAGATTTTCAACAGCGACGACGCCCGCTACGGGGGCAGTGGCATGCTCAACGGCAAGGCCAGCATCAGCAAGACCGCCTGGCAGGGGTTCGACCGTTCCATCGAAGTGACGCTGCCCCCGCTCGGGGTGGTAATCTTCCGGTAAAAAGGTAAGGCGCAATCGTTGTAGTTCATAATTGCAGGCCGGATCATTTCACTATCTGACGCGAAAGTCTTTCTTTTGTGGGTTTTAATGACAACTGGTTATGATTACCAACACCGAACTGGAGTACAAGGGGAACCTATACCCGAACCAGATAGTCGACTTCCGCAGGGATTCTGGCAAATTTTACTTTACGAGCGAAAACGGAGTGGTGCTGCAAGTAACGGTGATTCGCAACAGCGTGTTGCGGATCCGCTACGCCACCGACTACAATTTTGAGCCCGACTTCTCGTATGCCATTTCGTCCCAGGCCAGCCGCGGCTACGACGAACTCAAAGACGAGGTTACCCCTACCGATTATCGCATTTACACTTCCCGCCTGCAGGTACTGGTCGACAAAAAGACCATGCGCGTGCAGATCTCCGACCTGGACGGGCATATCATCAATGAAGACGAACTCGGGTTCCACTGGGAGGAAAACTACGCCTTCGGGGGGAACACCGTAAAAATGAGCAAGATAACCCAGGCCTCGGAGAGCTTTTACGGGATGGGCGACAAGGCAACCCACCTGAACCTGAAGGGCCGCCGGGTGACCAACTGGGTTACCGACCAGTACGCCTACGGCAAGGAAGAAGACCCGCTCTACAAGGCCATCCCTTTCTACCTGGGCCTGCACGGCAACCGGGCCTACGGTATCTTTTTCGACAACTCTTTCTGTACCCATTTCGACTTTTCGCACGAACGCCGCAATGTGACCAGCTTCTGGGCCGACGGGGGCGAGATGAATTACTACTTTTTTTACGGCCCCGCCCTGTCCAAGGTGGTGCAGTCGTATACCGACCTCACCGGAACCCCCGAATTGCCGCCGCTCTGGGCCCTGGGGTATCACCAGTCGAAATGGAGCTATTACCCGGAAAAACGGGTAAAGGAGATCGCCCGCAATTTTCGCAAGCTGAAAATTCCATGCGACGCCATTTACCTCGACATCGACTACATGGATGGTTTCCGCTGCTTTACCTGGGATACCAAACGCTTCCCGGACCCGAAAAAAATGGTCAAGGACCTGGAGAAAAGCGGTTTCAAAACGGTGGTGATGATAGACCCCGGCATCAAGGTCGACCGCGACTACCGGGTGTACCGGGAGGGGCTCGAGAACGATTATTTCTGCAAACGGGCCGACGGCCCGGTAATGAGCGGCAAGGTATGGCCCGGGCCCTGCAGTTTTCCCGATTTCACGAATCCGGAGGTGCGCCGCTGGTGGGCCGGGCTGTATGAAGATTTCATGAAGGAATCGGGCATACATGCCGTCTGGAACGACATGAACGAGCCGGCCGTTATGGAAGTGCCTACCAAGACCGCACCCCTCGATATGCGGCACGACTACGACGGGCACCGCTGCAGCCACCGCAAGGCGCACAACGTCTACGGGATGCAGATGGTACGGGCCACCTACAAGGGTGTCAAAAAGACGGTGTTTCCCAAGCGGCCCT
>DATIPV010000117.1:0-1723 GCA_035471525.1 Robiginitalea sp. | reverse complement strand
CCAAGAAGATCGGATGATCTGCCCCGATTTCCTGCCATTGTTTGTCGGGGAAGATCTTCGGGAGTTCCTTTTCCAGGTAGGGGGCCATGCCGTAATTGTCGTCGATGTGCAAAAATCCCCCGCCCAGCAGATAGGTGCGCAGATTTTCGGCCTCCTCCTGGCTGAACAGGACATTGCCGTGCCCGGTCATATGAAGGAACGGGTACTGGAAAATCGCGGGGCTCTCGACCGAAACCGTGGCGGGTTCCGGGTCCAGCTCCGTGCCTATGGCCGTATTGCAGAAGCGGATAAGGTTGGGCAGCGCGGTGGGGTTTGCGTACCAGTCCCCTCCGCCCCGGTATTTCAGCAGGGCGATTTGCTGGCTTCGGGCGCTGCCCGCGGCCAGTATGAGCATCAGGAAAAGAAGGTACCGCATGGTGCAAGCCGGTTGGCGTCTTTCAAAGGTAACAATTATACCGCTGCAGTAAGGCAGGCTGCATGGGGCTACGGCTGCCGGCCGGGCTCAGCCGTTATTGATCGAATTGATGGTCGCGCAGGCCACCAGGGCGGCGGTTTCTGTGCGCAGCCGGTTTTTTCCCAGCGAAACCGGGATAAACCCCTGGCGGTAAGCGGCCTGAATTTCGGCAGGGGTAAAGTCTCCCTCCGGCCCGATAAGCACCACCGCATCCTTATCGGGGGCTACCCGCCGCTTCAGATCCATTTTTTCGTCCTCCCCGCAATGGGCTATAAAGCGAAGCAGGGGTTGCTCCCGTTCCAGGAATGCCCCGTATCCCAAGGGCTCCTCAAGCACCGGAAGAAAGGTCTGCAGGCTCTGTTTCATCGCTTCCTGAACGACCCGCTGCAGGCGGTCCAGCGGGAGGGTTTGCCGTTCTGAACGGTCGCATATCAGGGGCACAATGCGGGCGACGCCTATCTCCGTGGCCTTCTCCAGGAACCACTGAAAACGTTCCACACGCTTGGGAGGGGCCACGGCCAGGGTCAGGTCGAACCGGGGCGGGGGGGATTTGCGCGATTCCACCACCCGTACCGTGCAGCGCTTCGGGTTGGGTTCCAGGATTTCGGCGGTAAACAGGTAGCCTTTCCCGTTGGTTATGGACAGCTGGTCGCCGCCCTGTTTCCGCAGCACCTTAACGATGTGCCTGCTTTCCTCAGGGTCCAGCAAAAACTGTTTCACGCTGCTGTCGAGGGAGGCGTGGTAGAAGTAGTTCATCGGCAGTGTGTCTATTTGTTCTGTACCAGGGCCCGGCGGGCATGTTCCAGTCCCCAGTCGATCCATTGCTCCAGCTCGGCATCGGTGCGGTACCCTTCGGGGTCGACCATCACGAATTCCCTCATCACCTTCCCGGTAAAATCCATGGGGCGCGCCCCTGGCCGCAGCAGGGCCTCGTCCATACAGGCCGCCGGGATCCGGGCAACCAGGGCATCCCCGATAATCCCCACGCTCATTTTTCCCCCGTACAGGTAAGCCAGGCCGCCAAACATCTTTTTAACCTCCATGCGCTCCCGATCCGGGGCAGGCCTGTTGAGGAAGAGGTGGTTGATGCGATTTTCGAGCTCAGTGCTGTGCGCCATGGTTCGTGCCTTGGGGCGGTTCTCATCCGCCGATGCGGTACCGGGCCCGGGCCGAGACGCCCAGGTCCGTGAAGCGGCCTTCAAGATACTTCAAATATCCAACAATGCCTATCATCCCGGCATTGTCGGTGCAGTACTGGAATGGGGGTAT
>DATIPV010000116.1:0-4618 GCA_035471525.1 Robiginitalea sp. | reverse complement strand
CCGAAAGCCTGAAACAGGATACCCTGGCCTTTTTCGACATCCAAAAGGATATCCACGTTATCCCGAACTTTGTCGACAAAAACAAATATTCCCGCGCCAAGGACAACTGCCACCGTTCCCTGATGGCCCGGGACGACGAGCGTATTATTACCCATGTCAGCAATTTCCGCAAGGTAAAGCGCGTGCCCGATGTGGTCTCGGTCTTTTACGAGGTACAGAAGCAGATCCCCTCCAAACTGATCCTGGTTGGCGAAGGCCCCGAAAAAGAAGGGGTGGAATTTATGGTCGAGGAACTCGGCATTATGGACAAAGTGGTATTTCTGGGCAACAGCAATGAGGTGGAACACATCCTCTGCTTCTCCGATCTGTTCCTGCTGCCTTCCGAAAAGGAAAGTTTCGGGCTGGCGGCCCTGGAGGCCATGATTACCAAAACCCCGGTCATATCGAGCAACACGGGAGGCATCCCGGAATTGAATCTGCACGGGGTAACCGGCTTTCTGAGCAATGTGGGAGACATAGACGACATGGTTCGCAATGCCCTCGCCATCCTGAAAGACGACCAGACCCTGGAACGCTTCAAGCAAAACGCCTACGAGGTGGCCTGCCGGTTCGACATCCAGCAGATCCTTCCCCTCTACGAGGCCGTTTATAAAATGGCCTACGACTCCCGTTTTAAAAAGGCCATTTCCTAGTACTTTACCGGGGTGCTCAGCGCCTTCCCTTTTCTTTTCCGCAACCGGGCCAGTGCGATTGCTTTCTTTCTGAACACAGGAAGATAAAAATTAGTACCTTTTCGCCAAACAATAACTCGACCGGGTATGCGGAAGCCAGTGCTTTAAGGTCTCCGTCTTATCCCGAATCAAGTTAGAAACAAATTATGGACAACCTGATCAACCTGGCCATTCGGTCGGCCGTGGAGGCCGGCAAGGCTATTTTAACCATTTACGACCAAGAGGGCGAAATAGAGATTTTGACCAAGGAGGATAAATCTCCCCTGACCCAGGCCGATCAGGCCTCCAATGCCATAATCAATAAGCACCTTCAAACCACAGACGTACCCGTTATCAGCGAGGAAAACCGGCAGACGGAATACGGGGTGCGCAAGAGCTGGGATGCCTGCTGGATCGTGGACCCGCTCGACGGGACCAAGGAATTCATCAAGCGCAATGGGGAATTTACCGTCAATATTGCGCTGTGCCGGCAAGGAGCCCCTGTGTTCGGGGTAATTTACGTGCCGGTATCCAGGGAACTCTATTACGGGGATGTACGGCTGGGCAAATCCTACAAGAATATCCTGAATGACCGGCACGATCTCGGAATACCCCTTTTCCAGGCTGCCGACGAGATACGCCCCGCTTCTGCCAATGCGGCCCTGATCCGCGTGGTGGGCAGCCGATCGCATATGAATCCGGAAACGGAACAGTATATAGACTCCCTGAAGAACTCCTTTGAGCAGATCGAAATTGTCTCCAAAGGCAGTTCGCTGAAGTTCTGCCTGGTGGCCGAGGGGAAGGCAGACGTTTATCCCCGGTACGCCCCTACCATGGAGTGGGATACGGCGGCCGGGAGCGCCATTGTGGAGGCTGTTGGCCTGCAGGTCATTTCCCGCGAAACCGATAAGCCGCTTCGGTACAACAAGGAAAATCTGCTCAATCCGTATTTCCTGGTGCGCGCCTGATGAGGGACCAAACGTACAAGCGGCATATCGCCAAGACCATCACTTGGCGCATCGTGGGCACGCTAGATACTATCCTGATCTCATGGATCGTTACGGGCAACCCGTTTACGGGCTTGAAAATAGGGGCATCTGAAGTAATTACCAAGATGCTGCTCTACTACCTGCACGAGCGACTCTGGTACCGGATCCGGATGCCGGAAAGCCGCAAGCGGCATTTGCTCAAGACGGTCTCCTGGCGGGTAATCGGCACGTTGGATACCATGTTGCTGGCCTGGATCATTTCGGGCAGCCCGCTTACCGGATTGAAAATAGGCCTGGTAGAGGTAGTCACCAAAATGCTGTTGTACTATCTGCACGAGCGTATCTGGTATAATATTAACTTTGGCCTTGGAACCCGCAGCAAGTAAGAGCCGCCATGAGTAAGCACATAGTCCCGCATGCATACCGGATTAGCCGCGAGGATCGCAACCAGGCGAACGGGCATGAGTCCTTCCTGGTTTTCTTCACCGGCCTCTCGGGTTCCGGAAAATCGACCTTGGCCAATGCCCTCGAACAGGAGTTATTCGGCCGGGGTATAAAAACCTATGTGATCGACGGGGACAACGTGAGGAGTGGGATCAATAAAAACCTGAGCTTCAGCCCCGAAGACCGGACGGAGAATATCCGCAGGATTGGCGAACTGGCCCGTTTGTTCGTGGATGCCGGCCTGGTGACCCTGGCGGCCTTTGTGGCCCCCTACAGGGTCGACCGGGCGGTTATTCGAAACCTGGTAGGCCCCGATAGCTTCGTGGAGGTATATGTCAATACCAGCCTGGAAATCTGTGAAAGCCGCGATGTCAAGGGGTTATACGCCAAAGCTCGCAGGGGAGAAATCCAAAACATGACCGGTATATCGGCCCCTTATGAGACGCCGGTAAACCCCGATATAGAGGTAACCCCCGAGCAAAGCCTTGAAGAATCGGTTGCCCGGATAATGGCGTATATAGAAAATAAATTAAGACGCAAGTCATGAGCAAGTATTATCTGAACTATCTGGACGAATTGGAGGCGGAAGCCATGTTCGTATTGCGGGAGGTCTGGGCCCAGTTCCAGAACCCGGTTATCCTCTTTTCCGGGGGAAAGGATTCCATTGTGGTTACGCACCTGGCCAAAAAGGCCTTTTATCCGGCCCGGATCCCCTTCGCCCTGATGCACGTGGATACCGGCCACAATTTCCCCGAAACCATCCAGTTCCGCGACAACCTGATCGCCAGCCTCGGGGTGCGCCTTATCGTGGGATCGGTACAGGAATCCATCGATCAGGGCAGGGTAGCCGAGGAAAGGGGCAAGAACGCGACCCGGAATGCCCTGCAGATAATCACCCTGCTCGATGCCATTGAATCGAATAAAGTGGATTGTGCGATAGGAGGGGGGCGCCGAGACGAGGAAAAGGCCCGGGCCAAAGAGCGCTTCTTTTCCCACCGGGACGATTTCGGCCAGTGGGACCCCAAAAACCAGCGGCCGGAGCTCTGGAACATATTCAACGGGAAATATTTTGAAGGAGAACATTTCCGGGTCTTCCCTATCAGCAACTGGACCGAGATGGATGTCTGGAATTACATTTTGCGGGAGCAGATAGAAATTCCCTCCCTGTATTATGCCCACGACCGCGAGGTAATCTGGCGGAACAATTCCTGGATCCCCAAATCGGAATACCTGATTCTGGACGAGCGGGAAGAAATTGTCACCAAAAAGATCCGGTTCCGCACCCTGGGGGATATTACCATTACAGGGGGCATTGAATCCGATGCCGACACCCTCGAAAAAATCGTGCAGGAAGTGTCGGCCATGCGGCAGACCGAGCGCGGCAACCGGGCCGACGACAAGCGATCCGAGACCGCAATGGAAGACCGGAAAAAACAGGGCTACTTTTAACAATTCCAGCGTATTACCATGATAATAGACAACAACCAATTATTGCGGTTCACCACCGCAGGAAGCGTAGACGACGGTAAAAGCACGCTGATAGGGCGCCTGCTGTACGATTCCAAATCTATTTTTGAAGACCAGCTGGAGGCGGTTACCCATACCAGCCGGCAGAAAGGGCTCGAGGGAGTCGATCTGGCACTGTTTACAGACGGGCTGCGAGATGAACGCGAGCAGGGAATAACCATCGATGTGGCGTATCGCTATTTCACCACCCCCAAGCGCAAATTCATCATAGCCGATACCCCCGGGCACATACAGTACACCCGCAACATGGTTACCGGTGCCTCCACGGCCAACGCGGCCATTATCCTGGTCGATGCCCGGCACGGGGTCATCGAACAGACCAAGCGGCACGCCTTTATAGCCTCCCTGCTCAACATCCCCCATGTGCTGGTTTGCGTAAACAAGATGGACCTGGTCGATTATAAGGAGTCGGTTTTCCAGCAGATCAACCTCGAATTCGAAGATTTTGCCTCCAAGATGCTCATACCCGATATCCGCTATATCCCGATCAGTGCCCTGTTGGGCGACAATGTGGTGAACCGGTCCGAAAATATGCCCTGGTATCAGGGCGCCCCCCTGCTGCATACCCTGG
Source organism: Robiginitalea sp. (assembly GCA_035471525.1). Taxonomy (GTDB): domain Bacteria; phylum Bacteroidota; class Bacteroidia; order Flavobacteriales; family Flavobacteriaceae; genus Robiginitalea. The sequence goes on along the minus strand of DATIPV010000116.1, from coordinate 377 downwards.
AGACCATTCATATAAGCAGCGACATTAACAAGGTCGACGCTCGTTTCCCGGTTCAGACGGTTCTCCGGCCCCAGAGCAAGGAATTTATCGATTATAGGGGTTATGCGGGCCGCGTGGCCGGGGGCGTTTTCCGGGTTGGCGATGAGATCATCGTATTGCCTGCCGGATTTACTTCCCGGATAAAAGGAATAGACGGACCCGAAGGTCCTTTGGAGGAAGCCTTTGCCCCAATGTCTGTATCCATTACATTGGAAGACGATATAGATGTGAGCCGGGGCGATATGCTGGTCCGTCCTAACAATCAACCCGAAGTTACACAAGATCTGGAGGTCATGTTGTGTTGGCTTAATAATAAGCCAGCCAAACCCAGAACCAAA
>DATIPV010000115.1:0-6078 GCA_035471525.1 Robiginitalea sp. | reverse complement strand
TGACGCCATCGTGAGTTCTGTTTCGCTGGGCAGCGCCTTTAACCGCGACTTCAACACCTTCTGGGATGCCGAAAGCACGGTAACCGGACAAGGGTGGTTTGCCGAGATGCGCATCCCTTTCACCAGCCTGCGCTTCCAGGAAGTGGAGGGAACGGTAACCATGGGGATTACCGTGCAACGGAAGATCGCCCATAAAAATGAACGGCTCGTGTTCCCGGCCGTGCCCCCCATTACCAACTGGGCTTTCCTGCGGCCTTCCCTGGCCCAGAAAATTGTTTTTACCGGTATCAGACCCAGTAAGACCCTGTATGTAACCCCGTATGTGCTGGGGGGTCATTCGAAGAATTTCACGCTCAACGCCGCTGGGGATGCCTATGAAAAGAATACCGATTCTCAATTGGAGGTCGGGGGCGATATCAAGTTCTCCATTACGAACAACCTGACGGCCGATTTTACCATCAACACCGACTTTGCCCAGGCAGAGGCCGATGACCAGCTGGTAAACCTGACCCGTTTTTCCCTGTTTTTCCCGGAAAAACGCCAGTTCTTCCAGGAGCGTTCCGCCATATTCGATTTTCGAACCGGGGGCATCAGCCGGCTCTTCTTCAGCAGGCGCATCGGCCTGACCGATGCGGGGGAACAGGTTCCTATCTATGGGGGGGTGCGGCTTATCGGCCGGTCCAGGGACTGGGATTTCGGGCTGCTCGACATGCAGACCCAGCCGCTCGATGCCCTTCCCACCGAGAACTTCGGGGTGTTGCGCGTGCGGAAGCGGGCATTCAACGCCAATAGTTTTCTCGGCGCCATGTTTACCAGTCGCCTGAACGGCGACGGCCATACGAACCTGGCCTATGGCCTGGACGGGCTGGTGCGGGTATCCGGCGACGATTACCTGACCCTGCAGTGGGCGCAAACCTTCGACAACCAGCAGGCAACCGGCGCCTCAGACGATTTTAAGAACGGCCGCCTGGCCCTTGAATTTACGCGCCGGCGCCGCCAGGGCCTGGGCTTCACCTTTGGGACAATCTTCTCGGGAGAAAACTACAACCCCGGGGTGGGCTTTGTCGACCGTAGCAATTTCAAATTCGGCACGGCCGTGGTTTCCCAGACCTGGCTAAACCAGGAAGGGCCCTTTATTTACCATACCCTGCAGCCTTTCGGCAATGCCTACCTGGCCAATGCAGACCACGGGGTGCTTTCCTCCGAATACGGCCTGGAATGGCTGTTCTCGCGGCGCAACCAGGATAACGGGGGTCTCAAGTTTACCAGGGCCTTTGAAAACCTGACGGCCGATTTCGGCCTGGCTCAGGGGGTGACCATTCCCGTGGGCCAATACGATTTTTATCGCATAAACGCCCGCTACACCCAGGCCATTGACCGGCGCATGCGCACCGGGGTGGAACTGGAAACCGGCAGTTTCTACGACGGCTGGCTGCACAGCCTCAGCCTGAGCCCGGGCTGGTACATTTCAAAGCACTTCCAGGTAAACCTGCAATATGTGTATAACTACGGGGAATTCCAGGAACGGGCCGATCGTCTGAATTTTCATATCGCCCGCCTGCGCATCGGCACGGCCGTAGACCGGAAGCTATCCATAAACGGGCTTTTTCAGTACAACGGGGCCCAGGACCTTTTCTCGCTCAATGCCCGTTTCCGCTACAATTTCAGGGAGGGCCAGGACCTCTGGATCGTATTTAACTCGGGGTACAACATGGAGCGCGACCGGCTGGTGCCCACCCTCCCGGCGGTGGAAAGCCAGTCCATTCTGTTAAAGTATATACACACATTTATTTTCTGATCGCCAGGGAGTCGGGAGCAAACGACGCGGCAAGTACGGGCAATAATTTTGAACTAATACTCGCTGATACTATTTATCACAAATACTCTGGATGCCTCACCCTCTTTTAATTTGTATTGTATCTGGCGCGTACCGCCCGTCGGGTTACTATTGGTGTCTCCGGGTTTATAAATGGGAAATCTCCTGACCAAACTGGTCTCCACGACGGCAAATTCGTCGTGCCCCAAATAGCCGATGCTGGCTTTTTGGTTATCGGTTAATTCCGGGAAGTAAATTGGGCTCACAGACTTTCCATTGTTTACCGAATACCCAATTACACTGCCATAACTGCCACTCCCCGCAGAAGTTGTGTATATCAATACCTCAGGAAATCCATCTGAGTTTAAATCTTCTATTTCCGCATCGACAACCTGCCCGTCCAATTCAAGTGAAATCGGTTGGTTGTCTATTTCCAATCCTTCGGGGTGAATAGAAAGTTTATTTACAGATCCCTCTCCCGTCGCTTTTATGAGAAATGAGATATTTTGCAACGACACTTTTTTTTCGAATACCATCTTTGGTTCTGCCTGCAAAGGGTGCTGGGTATCCTGATGCTCCCCGAGACCTTGTTCTTCGGTCGCGGCTTTTCTTTCTTCGTTTTTACAGGCTGTAAAACTCAAGACTGCTATCAAAAGAAGCAGGATGGTTTTCGATGCTTTCATTTCTCTTTGAAACCATTAGGAGCCTCGGTTAGGGGTTTAGGCCTTTCGAGTCGATTACGGCTAGAATTTATAAAATTTCTTCCGCTCACAAAAGGCCTGCATGGCAGATTGTAGCCCCTACCGTGCTTCATAATTTTTTTGCCCCAGTCCATTTGCCCAAAGGATTTCCTCGCTTTGCTCGGCAATCCATTCCATGCCCTCAGTGCAAATAGAAAAGCAAAGCTTTTGACGCCGTGGATTTCGCCTCCCTGCGGTCGGCGCAATCCTGCACATCCCAGAGCACAGATTTTCGCGCTGGCGCGCGACAATCCTAACCATGGCCTTACTGTAAATAGAAAAGCTAAAAGCGCTTTCGCGCTTTTTCTTTTTTATTCCCCTCCGCTTACGCAAACGAGTTTGCGACGCGGTTGGGAATAAAAAAAGCGATTTGCTTTCGCAAATCGCTTTTCTGCTTGGTCGGGATGACAGGATTTGAACCTGCGACCCCTTCGTCCCGAACGAAGTACGCTACCGGACTGCGCTACATCCCGAATTGGACGGCAAAGATAAAACAATCTTGCAGAAAAAACCTAGTGAGGAACGGGGTGTTTTCAGGGGGGAGACTCGGGCTGGAATATAGGGGCAGCAGGCGATATCCCGGTGAAATTTCGTACGGTTTTAGAAGTCTTCCGAAGCTTCACCCTGCCATTCGGTCGTTTCGCACGCGTTTAAAGACGCTTCAATCAGAAAGGCTCTCCCGAAGCCTGACATTCGTACTACTTTTGTCGCGAAAAATCGAAACGAACAAAATCACAATACCATGAAAACTTTGTTGATCATTCTGGGATTCAGTCTGTACGGCACCACCGGAGCAGCTTTTCAGGTGGCACCCTGTTGTGGGCAACCCGGCATAGAGACCGATACGGTTGCAGTCGCCGAAATATATCCCGACTTCGAGGCCAGCCTGCTTGAGCAGGGCCAGGCCGAACAAGTGGATGCCAGCAGCATTCAGGTGGTACAGATAGAAGAAGAGGCAGCCCTGGGTTTTGACCCAGCCGCCTTCCTGCCCGAGGGATTCGACGCCTATGCGGGCAAAATTGCCACCTGGGTAGACCTGAACCTTATCGAGGTTGAAGAGGAACCCGAGCCGGACCTGGGCTTTGATACCGCCCCGTACCTGCCGGCCGGCTTTGACCCTTATAGCGGGATGAAGCCTGCCTGGGAGCGCATTAGTACCGAGGCCATCCAGGCGATGCTTTACCACGCCGGGCGGATGCCCGCCTGCGAGGTTCCGCTTTGCGGCATGCACCCCGGCAACTCTGTCGGGCTCGAGGTTCTCGGGCTTATCGAGGTGGCGGAAGAAGAAACCGACCTGGGCTTCGATACTGCCGCTTACCTTCCCGCGGGCTTCGATCCGTACCTGGGCATGGGTGCCGAGCGGTCGCCGCTGCAATAATACGAACCACACCCGTTAGATGTTTGATGAAGGAGGGCCACTGGCCCTCCAATGGGCGGGCTTTCAAAGCAATTTGCAGGCCCGCCCTTTTTTCCAAGAAATCCGCTAAATATCGCGGCGATGAAATTATCGTACTTTTACCAGGGAGCTAAACCCCTGCAACGTATGGCCGGCAAACCCGTGAAACAGGGCACCCTGCTCAGGATTTCCCTGCTCCTGTCCATTTTGGTTTCCATCCCGCGCAACCTGTTCATCTTTAACAGGATTATCTCGGGGGAGGCAGAGTATTCCGGGATGCTCTTCGCCGACGTGGGTTTTCGGCTCTTGTTCCTGACGGCTTTTTCGTGGTGCGTATTGCAACTGAGCACCAACCTGGCCTACACCCGTGTACAATGGCACCCCCTGCCGCGGTATATCGTGCTGCTGCTGCTCAGCGTGGGGATTATGATCGGGGTTCTGTACTTCTGGGAATTCCTGCACAACCTGCTCTTTGGCCTGAACGAACTGACCAGCGAAGACATCCGCTTTTTGCATTTCCGCTATTCCATCCTGCTGGGGGTGCTCATCTTTATCGCCCGCATCTTACGGCTGCAGCGCGACCAGTACGATAACCTCGTAGAGAACGAACGCCTGAAACACCAGAACCTGCACAGCGAACTGGCCGCCATCCGCAACCAGGTAGACCCGCATTTTTTGTTCAACTCCCTGAATTCGCTCACGGCCCTGGTGCGGGGCAACGAACCGGCCACCCTCTTCGTAAGGAAACTCTCGCACCTGTACCGCTACATTCTGCAGAGCAGCGATACCGAACTGGTGCCCCTGGCTGAAGAGCTCAGATTCCTGGAGAGCTATATCTACCTGATCGAGACCCGGTACCGCGACCGGTTTTCGGTTCAGATCGACATAGACCCGGCTCTGTATTCGGAAACCATCCCGCCCCTGGCCCTGCAGATCCTGGTCGAGAATGCCGTGAAGCACAACGAGATTTCAGAGACCCACCCGCTGAGCGTAAAAATCTACTCCCGGGGGACCACCCTCTATGTCGAAAATACCATAAAGCCCCGCACCGCCCTGCCCGACCGGACCGGTTTCGGGCTCAATAACCTGCAAAAGCGCTTTGCCCTGATCAAAAAGACCCAGATATCAATTATCGACAAGGGGGAAACCTTCTCGGTAGCCCTGCCCTTAAAACCGAACGGATGAAGGTAGTGATAGTGGAAGACGAACTCGCGGCCAGCGAAAACCTGTTGTACCTGCTGGGTCAGATCGACCCCGAGATCGAAGTGGTGTCGGTGCTCGATTCGGTAAAGGCAGCCGTACGCTATTTTTCAACGGCCCCCGCCCCCGACCTGGTCTTTATGGACATTCACCTGGCCGACGGCCTGTCGTTCGAGATCTTCGACCAGGTGAAGCTGACCACCCCGGTTATTTTTACGACGGCCTATAACCAGTACGCCCTCAAGGCCTTCAAGGTAAACAGCATCGACTACCTGCTCAAGCCCATCGATCAGGAAGAACTGGAACAAAGCCTGCAGCAGTATAGGGAACAACACCCGCAGCAAGCTTCAGAGCCCGGGCAGCTCGACGGGCTGTTGCGCATGCTCCGGCAGGGGGGGCGCACCTACCGTCAGACCTTCCTGATGACTCAGAAAGACCAGCTGGTACCGGTAAAGACCGACCGGATTGCCTATTTCCAGCTCGATACCGGCCTTTTGAAGGCAATTACCTTCGACCGGCACACCTACCACCTCGACGGCAAACTGGAAGACCTGGAACAGGAACTGGACCCGAACCTCTTCTACCGGGCCAACCGACAATTTATCGTGCACCGCGACGCCGTCGAAAAGATCAAGCCCTATTTCAACGGCAAGTTGCTGCTGACCCTGAACCCTCCCAGCCGAGAACGCCTGGCGGTGAGCAAGGCCAAGGCGCCCCACTTCAAGGAGTGGATGAGTTCGTAAAGGCAGGTGCGCCAGGTTCTTTGTAACTCCCAAAGGCCCCGGTTTCCTATTTAATGGCCCCAGGTATGGGCTAAAAGATCGCTATCCCTTATTTTTGCCAACGAATTGCGGCCTGGTTAGCAGGCCCGTGCCTACCCTAAAAACGCCCTATGAAAATTGCCCTTTTCTCCTACAAATCGTACG
>DATIPV010000114.1:0-7203 GCA_035471525.1 Robiginitalea sp. | reverse complement strand
CCCCGGACGGGTCCGCCACCTTTGACCTGACCGACTGGAAAACAGGCATCGGGGGCACCTGGGAATACTGGTATGTCGACCAGGGAGAACTGATCACAGCAACTGAAAAATAACTTATGCTCAATGATAATTGACGTTCATACCCACATCAACAACTACCACGAAGAAAAAGTAACCTCCCTGGAGGAATGCCTGGGCCGGCTAACCGATGCCATGGCGGCCAACAGGGTCGATTACGCCCTGGTGCTGTCGTCGTACAAGGTCACCAAAGACCGGCCGAGTACCCGGCAGGTGGTGGAAGCCATCCGCGGGATGGACAACCTGGGGGTGGTGGCCGGAATCAGCTACCTGAACTACAACCACCGCGACATCAGGGAAATCGGGGAATACCTGGAACAGGGCCTGGTAAAGGGGTTGAAATTCTATCCCGGGTACGAGCCCTTTTACCCCAACGACAGCCGGCTGAAGGTGTGGCACGAGATGGCCATCGAATACGATGTGCCGGTCATGTTCCACTCAGGCGACACCTACTCCCCCACGGGGAAGGTCAAGTACTCACACCCACTGCACATAGACGACGTGGCCGTTGATTTCCCCGACCTGAAGATCGTGATCTGCCACGTGGGCAACCCCTGGATCAAAGACTGCATGGAGATGGTGTACAAAAACAACAATGTGTATGCCGACATCTCGGGGCTCGTGCTGGGCGATTTTTCCGAAAAGTTCGAGCGCTACCTCAAGAACGAGATCGAGGAGATGATTACCTATGCCGGCAACCCCAGGTATTTGCTCTACGGGACCGACTGGCCCATCTCCAGCATGCATTCGTATCTGAAATTTATGGCCCAGCTCGATATTCCGGACGACCGGAAGGAGCTTATTATGTGGAAGAACGCCGCTGAACTGTTCAGGATCGATGTGGCGAAGCTCAGGCCCAACTAAATGAATGAACCGGGCGCCTTTGCGCCGCGATGACGGCAGGGGTCCAGAAAGGCAGGCCTTGTTTAAGTTGCCCGGGTAAACAGACCAATATGCGATTGGCAGGGCCGTATCCTTGCGCCTGCCCCAGCCAACAAGAATTTGCTAATGAACAGACAAAAAATATACGCCTCACTGCTGATTCTGGGAGCCTGTATTTTAATATTCAGGGCTCTTCGCCTGCTCACCTATGAAAACGGGTGGATTATTCTGGCCAGCTGGGTCGTTGCGCTAACTTTGATGGAAATGGCCATTGACGCCCTATGTGTCATTTTCTCCTTTCGCTGGTTATTTACAAATTCTGAATTATCAAAAACCCGTTCTTTGCGTTGGGGGGCTGCTGCGGCCCTGTCTCATGCCCTCCGGGTCCTGGTTTATGTCTTGGGCAGAACCGAGGCCTTTTTGAACTTCGACGTTAAACCTCCGTTTCGACCTTCGCATACCGTCGACCTGTTTTGGGTATATTTTGCGGCAACCGGGTCTGTATTGGGGGTAGTCGGGGTGATCGTTATCTGGATGCTCATAAAAAAAAGAACTCAAAACCCATGATAAAATTCCTCGGAAGAATCCGGCAGAAGCTGGTGTCTGAAAAAAAGTTGTACGATTATTTGGCATATGCCATGGGTGAAATCATTCTGGTGGTCCTCGGCATCCTAATCGCCCTGCAGATCAATAATTGGAATGAAGACCGGAAAGACAGGCGGGAAGAAGCGGCCCATTTGCAGGAATTGCTGGAAGACTTTGAATTGAACCTGAGCAGATCCCAGAGGGTTGTCTCAAGGATCGAGATCGTAATACCCAAACTCATAGGCCTGTTGGAACAATCGGCCCTGGAGCAACCAACCCTTCCCGTTGATTCGCTGAACCAGGATTTCACTTTGCTGCAGACCATGCCTGCCTACACCAGTACCGACAGGACCTATAACAACCTGATCGGATCGGGCGATTTCAAGCTGATTACCCATTCCGGGCTGAAGACGGCCATCGCCAATTATTACGGGGCCCTGGAGGTGCTGAAGCTGGTGATGGCCACCCACGAGATGGAACTCGTAAACTCCTTCCAACCTTATATTGTCGAAAACCTCGATTTTCAGGCAGCCTTCCTCTATCGCATCGATGATTTCCGGTTGCCGCCCCCAATGGAAGAAAACGGAATTTTGAGCGTTTTGAAAGACCGCGGGTTCAGAAATATAATCACCCTTAAAGTGTCGATCCTGAGCGATTTGCTGGAACAGAACCGAAATATCGGAAAGTTGAATGGCGACGTGGTCCGGATTTTAAAGGAAACCCTTCCGGGCAGTCACCCGGACTAACACCCAAAAGATTACCTTTCTTTTTCAAAAATAAGGCGAACAAAGACACATCCCATAAAGAAACGCGCCATGAAATCCATTCCCTTTATTGCTCTCGGCGCCAGCCTGCTGCTGGCGGCCGGTTTTACCCTGGGCCGGCTAACCGGCCTGTCTTCCGAAGAACCCGAGGTGGTGGGCCTCAGCCACGTCGGGCTAAGGGTGGCAGACTTTGACCGGGCCCGCGACTTTTATGTGAACACCCTCGGCTTTAAACTGGCCTACCAGTTCGACACGGCCGAAGGCCAGCCCATTTTCGCATACATCCAGATCAGCAAAAATACCTTCCTGGAGCTCATCCCCGCTGACGGCCAGCACCCGGCGGGCTTCGACCATTACGGGCTGGAGAGCACCCAACTGAAGGCCCTCGCCGCGCAATACAAACAGGCCGGGATCGAAACCGCCGACCCGTCGGTGAGCACCTTCACGGGCATCCACCTCTGCATGGCCAAGGATTTGGACGGCATCCGCTTTGAGCTGATCGAACCCGTGGAAGGCTCGCGCCTCCGCCAGGTGATCGATGCCTGGGAGTAAGCCTGTCGGCCTCCCCATAATTTCATTACTTTTAAAGAGGTGCAACTGCCTGTCTTACCCTGCCTGTATGGAACCTGCCTCACCCCGAATTACCCTCCACATGGTCTCGAGCCTCGACGGCTTTATCGCCAAAAAGGACAACAGCGTGGGCTGGTTCGAGACCGCCAGCCCCTATGAGAAAGGCATGGAATGGCAGGGCCCGGGAGTCATAATGAAAAACGTCGACTGCTATGTGATGGGGGCAACCACCTACGAGCATGCCGTTGCCTTGTCTGAGGAATATTACTGGGCCTACGGCGACACGCCTACCGTGGTGGTGACGCACCGCGACCTGCCGAAGGTGAAACCGCATATTGAATTCTTCGCAGGCGACCTGGGCACCCTGGTAAAGGAACGCCTCAGGCCCCGGTACAAAACCATTTGGGTAGTCGGAGGGGCTGCCCTGGCCAATGACTTCCTGCGGCTTGGCCTGGCGGATGAAATACGCCTGGCTATCCTGCCCATCCTGCTGGGGGAAGGCCTGCCTTTTTTTGACGGGGCAGGACCCGAACAATCCCTGCAGCTGCTCGACAGCGTTGCCTACAACAACGGGCTGGTGGAACTGGTCTACGAAATCAAAAAAGCATGAGACATTCTCCAATTTTACTAACCGCATTGCTGGTTTTCAATGCCTGCCAGCAGCAAGGCCCAGAAAATATGGCCGCTGAAACCGACGCCCTGATGATCCGGATTGCCGAAATCGAAATCCATCCCGAACACATAACTGCCTACCTGGCCATCCTCAAAGAGGAATCGGCCGCCTCGGTGCAACTGGAGCCCGGGGTAATTTCGATCTACCCGATGTTCCAAAAGGAGCAGCCCAACCAAATACGCATCCTGGAAATTTACCGCGACCGGATGGCCTATGAAGCCCACCTCCAAACCCCACACTTTATAGCGTACAAGACCTCAACGCTCGAAATGGTACAAACCCTGAATCTGGTCGAAATGGAGGCCATAGACCCGGAAAGCATGGGCGCTCTTTTCAAGAAACTCGACCTGGAACCTAAATAACCATGGATAAACGACTCCTCGCCTGCATGCCGTTCCTCTGGGCCGCCTGTGGCAACCCGCCCAAACCCTGTGAGAAAGTCGCGGATGAAGAGGCCCGACAGGTTCTTGTCGATTACTTCCGGGCCATTTCCGATAATGACTTCGATGCGCTGAAAAACCTGTCAACGCCCGATTATGTGCTCTTCGAGGATGGCCAAATCTGGAACAACGACAGCCTGATCCAAGCCTTAAAAAAGATGCCGGAAGCTTCCGTTGCCTATGAACTCAAAGACTTCAGCTTCAAGGCAGATTGCAACGGCTCCTTCGTCTCTTACAAGAACCGGGGAATGGTTACCCTGAACGATACCACCCGACTCGATTTAAACTGGGTGGAAAGCGCCTATGTAAAACAGGTGGAAGGCGTGCCCAGACTCGCTTTCCTGCATTCGTCCGTCGCCAAATAACGCATCCTGTTCCCGGCACAACAGGCAGGCATCAGGGGCCATGCGCTCGCAGCCTGGCCGTCACCTTTCGGTCCGGAATTCCGGACGGGCTGTTTCAGGGTTAGATGAGAGGCAGCAGGTATTTTTTTCTATCCACATTTTCAGTAACTTACCCCTTAAATAGACGAGCCATGCCCAAAATATCCCTGAAAATCAACGGCCGAACGTATCAGGCCGAGGTAGCCGAAGGCACCTCCCTGCTCTGGGTGCTGCGCGAGCACCTGGGTTTAACCGCAACCAAGTACGGGTGCGGCATTGCCCAATGCGGCTCCTGTACCATACATGTCGACGGCCAGGCCATGAGGGCCTGCGCCCTGAAAGCGGAAGATCTGACCACAGGGCAGGAGATTACCACCCTGGAAGGCCTCTCCGAGGATGGGAGCCACCCGCTCCAGCGGGCATGGGTCGAGGTGCAGGCCCCCCAGTGCGGGTATTGCCAGCCTGGGCAGCTCATGCAGGCAGCCGCTTTGCTGCAGCAGAACCCCAGGCCGTCGCGGGAGGAAATAAAGTCCTATATGAACGGGGTATTGTGCCGGTGCGGCACCTACCTGCGCATTATCAAAGCCGTAGAACGCGCCTCTGAAATCCAAAATAACCCAGATGCCTGAAGCCATGCAACACCAATCAAATGCCATTAGCCGCAGGAAATTTTTGAAAACCTCAGGCGGGGTAGCCCTGCTCATCGGGGCCTCCGGCCTGCTCCCCCAACTGATCTCCTGTGGCGACCGCAGGAACTTGCAGGAAGCCCTTGCGAAATACCCGGTAAATGCCTGGGTGCGCCTCGCGGAAGACGGCAGCCTGGTGATCTACAACCCGGCGGCCGAAATGGGGCAGGGCTCCATGACGTCCCTTCCACTGCTCTTTGCGGAAGAAATGGATGCCGACTGGGAAAAGGTACAGGTGGAATTCTCGCCCCAGGTAAGCGAGATCTACGGCTCCCCCGGCTGGGCGCCGGGCAGCAAGCTCATGTTTACCGTCGGCAGCCGCACCACCAACAGCTATTACACCACGATGCGCCGGGCAGGCGCCCAGGCCCGCCAGATTTTGCTGCATACGGCGGCCACCCTCTGGGGGGTGCCGATCGGGGAACTGAGCACCAGCCCCCATACCGTGGCGCACAAAGCCTCGGAACGGGAAATCTCCTATGGGGAACTGGTACCCCACCTCACGATGCCCGATCCCCTGCCGGAAGTCGGGGAAGACCAGCTGAAAGACCCGGCCGACTTTCGCCTGGTGGGCAAAGACATTGCGCGGTGGGAAATCCCGGCCAAGGTAGACGGCACGGCCCCCTTTGCAATGGACCTGCGCCTGCCCGACATGGCATACGGGGCGCTGGAACGGGGCAACCTGCACGGCGCTGCCCCCACCCTGGAGAACGAATCGGAGATCCTCGCTATGGACGGGATCCTGAAAATCGTTCCTTTCGACTACGCCATAGGGGTAGTGGCAACGACCCTGGAGGGGGCCCTGGAAGCCAAAAAGAAAATGAAGATCCGCTGGGGCGACTCCCAGGCCTCGGGTTTTAATTCGCAGGAGGCCTATGCCTCCTATGCCGCCCGGGCCGAAACCGGTCCGCAGGGAGAAGTTATCACCAATAAGGGAGATTGCGAACGGGCCTTGCGGGCCGCCTCCAAAACGTATACCGAAACGTTCAGAAACGATTATATATACCACGCCCAGATGGAACCCCTGAACGCCATCGTGCAGGTGGCCGAAGACGGCAGCCGGGCCGAGGTCTGGGTGGGCAGCCAGCAGGGCGCCGACTCCAAGCTGGGGGTGCCGGCCCAACTGGGTATACCCCCCGAAAAGGTGGATATCCACCTGCAGTACCTGGGCGGGGGCTTCGGCCGCCGCAGCATGAGCGACTTTGTCTGGGAATGCACCGAGCTGGCCCGGGCCATGGCCCCCCGGCCGGTAAAACTGGTCTGGACCCGCGAAGACGATATGGGTTACGGCACCTTCCGCCCCATGAGCCTGCAGCGGTTGCGGGCCGGCGTGGACCGGCAGGGGCGCATCACCGGCCTGTCGCACCTGGTAGTGGGCGACGGGGGCAACCTGGTGGCCAGCGGGGTGCAGAACGACCATTACAACATCCCCAACCAGTGGGCCGAATGGCGGAGCGCCTCGCACGGCATCCGGCTCAAACACTGGCGGTCCGTGGGGCACGGCCCGAACAAATTCGCCATCGAATGCACCCTCGACGAGATTGCCCACGACCTGGGCCAGGACCCAGTGGCCCTGCGCCGCGGGTTGATGGCCGATGCGCCCCGGGCCCTGGCTACCCTGGAAAAGGCGGCCGAAATGGCCCGGTGGAGCGAGCCTGCGCCCGAAGGGCGAGCCAAAGGAGTGGCCTTTGTAGAGCACGGCTCCCTGGGCACCGGGATTTGTGAGATCTCGGTAGACCGGGACACCGGGCAGATCCGCGTACATCACTTCTGGTGTGCCCTCGACGCCGGGGTGGTGGTGCAACCCGACAACGTGATCGCCCAGATGGAAGGAGGCGTGCTGATGGGCATGAGCAGCGTGCTGAAGGAACAGATCACCATTGTGGACGGAAAGGTGCAGCAATCGAACTTCGACAGCTACCCCCTGCTGCGCATGCTGGAGGTGCCCGACAGCGTGGAGGTGGCCCTGCTCCCCTCGCGGGAACACCCGCAAGGGGTAGGCGAAACCGGCACCCCCCTGGTGGCCTGCGCCATCGCCAACGCCTTTTTGCGGCTCACGGGCAAGCGGCTGCGCCACCTGCCCTTCACCCCCCAGCGGGTACTGGAGGCCCTTAATACCTGACCGGAAACGAAAAACCTTTC
>DATIPV010000113.1:0-3397 GCA_035471525.1 Robiginitalea sp. | reverse complement strand
AAGTCGTAGGGTATGTGCCTGGCCTTGGACACCTGGTACATATAGCGGGCCGCATTGTGGGGGAGCATCGGGTTTTCCTGCAAGGCCTCCAGGTCTGCCCTGGGCCGCATTACCATAAACCGCAGCTTCTTGTCTTGTATGTATTCCTCCAGGGAGGCTATGGCAACCCCCTTTTCGATATGCGCCTCCACCAGGGCGGGCTCCCGGGTTTCTTCGTTTATGTAGACAAGGGCCACATGGGAAAAGTTTCCGGGAAAGTCATTCCCCCTTGAAATGAAGGCAGATACTTCAGCTCCTCCGCGGCTCACCAGCAAATCGCCGCTGTGTACGGGTATGCCCATGACAGACGCCGCAGGCGTGGCAGAAGCTTCATCTGAAACAAACATGGTGGAGACAAACTGTTCCTCTGTGGACTGTAACAGGATTTCTTCTGCCGCGGCCCTCATGCCGTACAAAAGGCGGTAGGAAAGCTGGCGCGCGGGGGCGCTGTTCATATCCCACTCAGCGGCATCGCCTTTCAACTTCTTTCGCACCCGGTTGTAGAACTGGATATACCAGTCCGATTTATTTGGCTGTGCCGCAATCAGTGGGGCGATTTGGAAAAAGCTGCTTTCCAGGGTCGGATAAAAAGCATCTTCGGGAGTTATGGTCCTGCCTTCATGGGCAAGCAGCACACTGTCCATGGCCCGGCTCAGGTGCTGTACCATCGAATCCAGTTGCTCCGCGGGCATGGCCCTGGCCATGACAAACTGCTGTTCCAGCTGGTTCCACAGAGCATCCCGATCCCAGATAAAAGGGGTCTGGGAAGCTTTTTGCAATGCCCTTTCCTTTTCAGGTATGGGTATCAGCAGCAGGCCATACAGCCCTGCGATGATCAGTGCAATTTTTAAAATTTTCTTCATGTCGGTACCGGGCCTTAGGCGTTAAAGCAATAAAATGAAGCGTTCGTCTTACAATGCTGCTGAGACCGACGCCATCGACCGACAGATACGTGGGTCGAAAGGCCGTTCAATTCGGGTTTTCCGAATTCGAAAAAGGCAGGCCGACAGGCCTTACCAGTCCGCCCCTCATTACATGGGTAATAGACCTCATATGGGCAATGTCTGCCGACGGATCCTTGTCCAGGATAATGAGGTCGGCCATTTTTCCGGGTTCCAGCGTCCCGAAATCGGCAAGCCTTCCCATGGCCTGGGCGCCGATCCTGGTGCCCATCACCAGGATGTCTGCTGCCGGGATACCGGCCCGCTGCATGGCTTCCATCTCGTCGTAGATCGAGAGGCCGTGCAGGGTTCCCGGGTTACCCGCATCGGTCGATACGGCGATGGGGATGCCCGCTTCATAAATGCGCCTTAGGTTCTCCGCCATGGTCTCCTCGACGCCGCCCAAATAGGCTTCGTACCTGAGCAGCATTTGTTCATACCCTTCCGGGTTTGGCAGGTATTTGAAAAATCGGCCGGCCGATTGCATCAGCTTCCGGGTTTGTTCATCCAGGGCCTGGTTGGGGTCGGCCATTACAAAGCCCCCTTTCAGGGCTTTATAGGCATTGTAATAGCCCCTCGCCACTATAAGGGTTGGGCAATAGATGGTCTGAGCCTGCCTGGCCAGGGTTATGAATTCTTCATCGACCGGCTGGTCGTCTACGCTGTGCACCAACACGTTCGCACCCAGGCGTAAGGCCTCCTTGGCCTGATCCAGATCGGTTGCGTGTACAATTAGGGTGTTGTGCTGGCGGGCCACCTCCTCGGCAACGGCCCGCAGGCTTTCCATAAAGGCCGCATCGTTCAGGTGTATCTGCCAGATCTTGATGCCGGCAGACCCCAGGCTGGTGTTTTGCCGCACCGCCTCCCGGCCAAACTCAGGCGAGGAGAGGTTCAGGAGCTGTTTTTGCCCGGGCGTGTTCAGGTCTGCCAGGTTTTCGTCGGCAACGGGCGAGAGCAGGGGCCCTGCCGCAGCCACATGGGGCGCATTCAGGTTGTTTTCTGCCGAGGCTTGCAGGGCAATGGTCCACGGATATCCGCCCACATCGTAGACTGCCGTTACCCCCGACCGCAGATAGGTCTCGTAATAGCGGTCAGGATTCAGCTGCAGGCGCGACTGCAATTCGACGTAACCGATCGTGTCCCTGATATCGAGGGCGTCGGGCCTGCCGTCGAAAAACCCGGTTTGCCCGAAATGGACATGGGCATCGACCAGGCCGGGGGCGATGAATTTCCCGGTAAGGTCCAGGATTTCAGAATCTGCAGGGATGCTCAGGTCCGGCCCCCCTACGGCTTCAATTTTCCCGTCTTTGATCAGGATAACGCTTTGGGCCAGTACGGCCCCGTTCCCGTCAAAGGCAGTGGCGCCTTTTAAGACCAGAAACCCGGAATTTTTGGGGCTTTCGGCTGTACAGGCGGCCAGCAGGGCAAGGCCCAGCAAGGCCAGCGTGGATGGTGTCTTCATAGGTGTTTCAGAAATCCGTTACTTCTTTGCACCTAAATATAGGGTTTATATGGCAACTGCAGATGCAGCACAGGGCGGAGGCAGGGCCCGACGCCGGGAGGCAGGCGAAAAGCGCTGCCCGGAGTGTGCGAAAAGGAAAAGCCGGCGCACTTTGCGCCGGCCTTCCCGAATCATCATTCACCAATTGGAAGCGATGGCACTCCCTATTTCGGGACAGGGGCTTCCGTCCGGTTGCGGTCAGGGCTCTGTTTGGCCATGCCATAGCTGAGTTTCTTCCACACAAACTCCAACGGCCCCTGGGTATGCCTTTTGAGCCAGAGATAGCTCATCAGGGTTTGCAGCCCGAACAGGGCCAGTGCGAGCAGATAGGTCTGCCCCCGGGTAAGGGTGCCTAAAAGCTGGAACAGGTGCGTGCAGTGGTAGAATAAGGTCAGGTAGAATACCGATTGCAGGATGTAATTGGTCAGCGCCGTGCGCCCCACGGGGTTAAAGAAGCTCAATACCTTTCTGAACCTTGGATATTGGTAGGCGCGAATAAAGGCAGAAATGTAGAAAAGGCTGTGCAACACCATGCCGCCTGCCAGCACAAAGGGCATCCAAAGCAGGGGAAGGTCCAATTCCAATTGGCCGGTCATGACCAGATGGTAACAATAGCTCGAGGCAAATCCGACTGTACCGCCTAGGATTAGCAGGGTGTTGGCTGTTTTTCGCATCCTGCCAGCCAGGCGAAAGAAATCAAGTTTGCCCAATATCAGGCCGATAAGCATGTTCCCGAAGGTGAAAACGAGGGTGATGGGCATGTCTTGCATGAAATTGGACCATGGGTTCATGATAAAGTTGATGGTAAGGTAGCGGGCAAAGGAGGGGGTAATGCCGTACTCTGCATCAAGGGCGTAGTCGTAATCGTAGATTTGCCAGCCAAAGGCACTGTTGCCTATAAAAAAGATACCGGTCA
>DATIPV010000112.1:0-2319 GCA_035471525.1 Robiginitalea sp. | reverse complement strand
CGCCTTCGGGCTGGCCGTTATCGTTGCCTCCCTTGTCTGGGTCTATGCCGGGGACATTTCAGATCTTTTAGCGAACCATACCACCCGATTCCTGGGCGACTCCTTCAGCCCGGTAGACGAAATTGCCAAACGGTAAAAGCCGCGGCTAAAGGTCATCTTACAGGTTACTTCCGGCCTTAGCGCTGGCAGGGTTTCACTTGCATACGTGAGCTCCTCAAACAGGCATCCGATCCTGCCTGATTATCACAAGAAACCCGACCAATCCATCCCATATGACATTCTATCGAACCGCCTTTCTTACAGCCATCATTTGCCTGCAGGCCGGATGTGAGACCCAGCCCAAAACCGATCCCCGCGCAGAAGCCAAAAACCTGATGGAAGCCTCGCGGGCCTGGGCCCGTGATGCCCAGGAGGGCGACATAGACAAGATTATTGGTTACTGGGACCAGGACGCCGTTTTAATGATGCCCGGAATGGCCGACCTGAAAGGCCGTGACCAGTTGCGGCAAATGGTGGAGGGTTCTTCCGGCGTTCCGGGATTTGAAATCGACTGGGAGCCCATGGAAGCCAGGGTATCCGCCAGCGGGGAGCTGGGCTATGTGGTGGCCCATAAGTATTTCAAGGTGAATGACTCTCTCGGAAACCCGGTTATTTCGTATTTCCGGGAGGTTACTATCTGGGAGAAAAAGCCGGACGGCTCCTGGAAAAACATCATCGACATCTACAACGTGGATCCCTCCATCACGTCCATCAAATGACGTGGTCAGAGCAGCAGGGCGTTCGGATCCGTTTACCCCTTAAGGCTTCCCGGGTCAAAAAGCAACGGAAAAAACTGCCCTTCCATTTTCTGTCCCTTTCTGATGGGGGGAACGCCGGTCAGCAGTTCCTCATCCGTATCGGAGCGGGTGCCGTCGGCAAACACATTGATCACCAGGGCGCGCCGGGGGCGGTCAGACCGGTTTTCGTACGATCCGTGCACCATCTTGGGGTGGTGGAAGGTGCCGTATCCGGCAGGCATCTCGGCGGCCACCCGGTTCTCGTACTGTCGCCGCTGCCCGTCATTGAGCAAATCCCTGAGGCTGTCCATGCTGCCGGCCAGTTCGATCTTTTCCAGCAAGTCCCATTTGTGGCTGCCCGGGATATATTGCAGGCAGCCGTTTTCGGCGGTGGCGTCGTCGAGACCCACCCAGCAGGTGAGGTGCTGCAGGGGGGTGGTACGCGTCCAGTAGCTGTAATCCTGGTGCCAGGCCACCACGCCCCCGTGCCGGGCCGGCTTGCAGAAGAGCTGGTCGTGCCAGAACCGCACGGCCTTTTCGCCCAGCAGTTGGCAGGCAGGCACCACGAAGCGGGGGTTCCAGAGTACGTCGTGCAAACCCGGGGAAATGCGCCAGTGACCCAGGGAATGGAACAAGATGGTGTCGGGGTCCGACGACTCGTTGGAATGGAACTCGTAAAACAGGTGGTGCCCGGGGTGGCCCGGGTCCATAATTTCCTCCAGCTCGGCCCGCAGGGCGTTGATCTGGCCTTCGTCCAGGATTTTTACCCCGCTCAAATATCCGTTTTGCTCGTAAAAGGTCAACTGCTCGTCGCTGAGCCGATACCGCTCCCAGGCTTCCTCCGGGGAAAGTTGGGGGAACAGGTTGCCGACCAACCGGTGTACTTCTGCTAGATCCCTTACTGCTGGATTCTTCATGGCCAAATCAAATTATGTGGTACGAGTTACGAATTTCAATTGGCATAGTAAAACATCGGCACCGTCGCTATGTACCGCATTCGCACTTTGCCAGTTTTTTCAACCCACTGCTTTCCAGACTTTTGTTGCCCGGTGCAAGGAGGTTGCGTTCTATGAAGCTACCTTGTTCCCGGGGGTTTTGGGGGTTTCCCCTTTTACTACGCACTAAAAATTTCTTCTTGAACCTTGAACTTTGAACCGATTACCCTCCAACTGCCAACTGGCACTGCCAACTGCCAACATTTACATTTCCCACCCCTCGCGGTAGGTCCGGGTAACAAACTGGTTGGCTTCCTCCAGGTTGGTGATGCGCATGTTCTCGCCGTCCCAAAGGAGTTTCTTGCGCCCGAAGAACTCCTGACGGGTGCGGCCGTCGTCCATGGCAACCTCGCGTCTCAGCATGTAGCTGCGGATGGCCAGATTCCCCATGAGCACGGTCTCGGTCATGGGCCCGGCGTAGTCGAACGAAGAGGTCAGCGCCCGGTGCTCCGGGCTGTCGAAGCCCGCCTTGCAGGCATCGACCCACTTGCGCTGGTGGCCGTATTCGGGTTCGGGCATCTCCTCTTCTTCGGGGCCGAATTCGGTGG
>DATIPV010000111.1:0-3774 GCA_035471525.1 Robiginitalea sp. | reverse complement strand
GCGGGGAGTTGCGAAACCAGCTAAGGGTAAGGGACCGATAGGCTTTGTCGTTGGAGGCCAGCTCTTTGATCACCTCCATTTCGGTACGGGCATGCGATAGCATGTCCACGAAGTTGTACACCACGGCCACCAGGTCCTTGTTTTTCAGGCTGCGGAATTGCTGCGCAAGCTGCTTGCCCTGCTTCAGGCTGCTGATCTTGTGGTACTCCCAGTCCAGGCTGAGTCCGAGGCGGTTGATCTGGGCCCCTAAAAACTCGGCTTCGTACAGGTTTTTGCCTCCCTCGTCGGTGTCGTTTTTCCACCACTGAGGGTAGCGCTTTTCCATGTCCAGGGGCATTAGCCCCGAAAAGATCGCGTTGCGCGCGTATTGAGTTGCCGTGGGGAGGATGCTGAAATAGGGTACCTCCCGTACTTTACGGTAATAGGGTGCCAGGGCGTCTTCGAATGCAAACCACTGGTCGTAGCGCAGATTGTCTATAATCACCAGCAGGGTAGGGCCATTTTCCAGGGCTGGCTTTATGAGCTCCCGGAAGAGGGTGTGCGACATGACCGGGGCTTCCCCGCCGGAAAACCAGGATGGGTATTCCCTTTCGATGAACTTCCCGAAGAGCTGGTTGGCCTCGGTTTTCTGAGACTCCAGGATTTCGAACATCCCGCTGTCTTCTATCGATTCCAGGCGCAGTTCCCAGTATATGAGCTTCCGGTACAGCTCTGTCCAGGCATCGCAGCTGTTTACGTCCATGAGTTCCATGGCGATCTTTCGGAATTCCTGTTGGTACCCGGCGGTGGTCTTTTCAGAAACCAGGCGGGAATGGTCCAGGTTCTTTTTGAGCGACAGCAAAATTTGGTTCGGGTTTACCGGTTTAATCAGGTAATCGGCGATCTGCGAGCCGATGGCTTCCTCCATGAGCGATTCCTCTTCATTCTTGGTAATCATAACCACGGGAACCGATGCGTCGAGCTGTTTGAGTTCGGTAAGGGTTTCCAGGCCCGAGAGGCCTGGCATGTTCTCATCCAGGAAAACGATATCGAAGTGGCGCCTGCGGATGGCTTCCAGGGCATCCTGCCCGCTGTTGCAGGTAACCACCTCGTAGTTGCGGTCTTCCAGGAATAACAGGTGCGATTTGAGCAGGTCAATTTCGTCGTCCACCCAGAGTATGGTAAAATTCTTCATGTTTTGCAGCTTCATTTAGGGGGTTGGGCGACGGGCTGTTCGCCTTCTTTCAGGCCGATTTGCTACCTTTGGGGCTACATATGCCACAGGCCTTGAAACGACCGCCCAAGCTCAACATTTTCAACGATCCAATTTACGGATTTATACGCATTCCCGAGGGGCTCGTTTATGAGCTGATCGGGCATCCGTATTTCCAGCGGCTTCGGCGCATTTCGCAGATGGGGCTCAGCTTTCTGGTTTACCCCGGGGCTCACCACACGCGCTTCCACCACGCCCTGGGCGCCATGCACCTGGTGCAACAGGCGGTATCCCTGCTCCGCGAAAAGGGTTTTGAGATTACCCCTGCAGAGGAAGAGGGAGTACTGTGTGCCATCCTGCTGCACGACATCGGGCACGGGCCCTTTTCGCATGCCCTGGAAAACGAACTGGTACGGGGCGAATCGCACGAGACCCTTTCGTTGCGGATTATGGAGAAACTGAACCACAGCTACGCCGGCGCTCTCGACACCGCCCTGGCAATATTTAAGGGCAGTTACCCGAAGAAATTCCTGAATCAGCTCGTTTCGAGCCAGCTCGATATGGACCGGCTCGACTACCTGAAGCGCGACAGCTTTTATACGGGTGTGGCCGAGGGCAACATTAACTCCGAACGTCTGATTACCATGCTTTCGATACACGAGGGTAACCTGGCCATCGAAGAGAAGGGCCTGTACTCCGTGGAGAAGTTCCTCATGGCAAGGCGCTTCATGTACTGGCAGGTATACTTGCACAAAACGGGCCTGGCGGCTGAAGCGCTGCTCGTAAGGCTTATTCGCAGGGCCCGTGCGCTGCGGGAATTGGAAGCCCTGCCGACGTACAGCCCGAGTCTCCGTTATTTCCTGTTCGAGCGAGACATGTCTGCTCCCTTCGGACCCCGCGACCTCGATGCATTTATGGAGCTCGACGACATAGACATCCTGGCAGCCGTGAAGCAATGGACCACTTCGACCGATCCGGTGTTGTCGCGGCTGTGCCGCATGCTGCTCGACAGGCGGCTGCCGTCTATAAAATTGCAGGAAGAACCCATTGGAGCAGATGTTTTACAGGTGAAGCGCGAAAAAATTCAGGACCAATGGTCGCTTTCCGAAGAAGAAGCCGGCTATTTCGTTTTTGCGGGAGAGATCTCCAACCGGGCTTACAACCGCGAACGGCAGAACATCAACATCCTGATGAAGAACGGCCGGGTGCTCGATATCGCAAGCCGCTCGGAACAATTGAATTCTGAAGTTCTTTCGGGTGCAGAGGTCAAATACTTTATCTGTTACCCCAAGAAAGGAGTATCTTAATTTTTCTTACTTTTGTGACCACTAAAGTCAAATAGTACGTTGTAGTCTTGGAATTCACGGCCAGTCAGATTGCGGGCATCCTTGAAGGCGAGGTAGTAGGTAACCCTGAGATCGCGGTGCACAAGCTGTCCAAGATCGAGGAAGGAATGACCGGTTCCCTTTCCTTCCTGGCCAATCCGAAATACACGCCCTACGTGTACAGCACCAAGGCCTCCATCATTATCGTAAATCGCGATTTTAATCCGGAACAGCGGCTGAGCCCTACCCTGATCAAGGTAGACGACGCCTATAAATCCTTTTCCAAGCTCCTGTCGTATTACAACCAGGTAAAATCCAACAAGACGGGAGTGGAATCGCCCGTTTTTATTTCTGATAGCGCCCGTTACGGCGACAACTTCTATATGGGAGCCTTCTCCTATCTGGGCAATGATGTAAGGATCGGCCAGGATGTGAAAATATACCCGAACGTCTATATCGGCGACAACGTGACCATAGGCGATCGGACCGTTGTTTTTGCCGGGGCCAAGATCTATTCCGAAACCGCGATCGGAAAGGATTGCGTTATACACAGCGGAGCGATTATCGGCGCGGATGGTTTCGGCTTCGCGCCAAACGAGAATGGGGAATTTTCCAAGGTGCCCCAAACGGGCAATGTGGTCCTGGAAGACCATGTGGACGTGGGAGCCGGAACCACTATCGATCGCGCCACCCTCGGTTCGACCATCTTGCGCAGGGGTGTGAAACTCGACAATCAAATACAGATCGCTCACAATGTGGAAATCGGGGAACACACCGTTATTGCGGCCCAGACCGGCGTTGCCGGTTCTACCAAGATAGGCAAACAGTGCATGATTGGAGGGCAGGTGGGCATCGTCGGGCATATCATTATCGGCGACCGCGTTAAAATACAGGCGCAATCGGGCATCTCCCGAAATATTAAGGACGACGAGGTCCTGCAGGGTTCACCGGCCCTGGCCTACGGGGACTACAACAAATCGTACGTGCATTTCAAAAATTTACCGAAACTGGTCAACCGGATTGAAAATCTGGAAAAATTAAAAGGCAGCTAAATCAATGGCCAAACAACGAACGATTGCCAAAGAGGTCACTCTTAGAGGGGTTGGATTGCATACCGGCGCGAACGTGACCATGAAATTCTTGCCTGCTCCTGAAAACCACGGCTTCGCATTTAAGCGGGTGGATCTGGAGGGAGAGCCCATTATCGAGGCAGATGCCAACTACGTTATCAATACCCAGCGAGGCACCAACCTGGAG
>DATIPV010000110.1:0-8056 GCA_035471525.1 Robiginitalea sp. | reverse complement strand
TCATAAACCGTAACCTCGACAGCCTGCTCATCGAAGAGATCGTAATGAACAACGAGGCCCATGAGGAGATCATGCTGAAGGGCGAACTGGCCGATTCCACCTACAAAGACCTCGAGCTCCGCTTTAAGATCGTTTCCCTGAATAAGATCGCGCCGGCCATAGACAGCCTTAAGCTGAGCGGGGAAATCAACGGGGTGCTCAATGTGCTGCAGGAAGACGAGGTGTACCTGCCCATCGGGAATTTGAGCATATCCGATTTCGGGGTGAACGACATTCCCCTGGGCCAACTGGATATAGGGATTGTCGGAAACAGAGACCTGACCGAGTTCTCGGTCAATACGCAGATTACCGAAAACGGTCAGGAGAAATTCTCCGTAATCGGCACCGTGCTGAACCAGGGGGAAATCCCCACTGCAAACCTGACGGCCAGTTTTACCCATTTTCAGCTCGAGCCCTTCAGCCCTTTGGGGGATGGGGTAATCGACCGCATCAGGGGCGACCTGAACGGCAGCGCCCAGGTTACGGGCGATATCAGGAACCCGCAAATAAACGGACTGCTCACCCTGAACGACGCCGGCCTGGGCATCCCGTATCTGAACGTGAATTACGACTTCGGCCCCAGTTCGGCAGTGCTGCTGGCGAACCAATCCTTCGATTTTCAGAATATCCGTCTGAAAGACACGGCAGTGGGAACCACGGCGGTGCTCAACGGCACCATCAGCCACCAGTTCTTTTCGGACTGGCGCCTGAACCTGGGGGTAGATACAGAAGGGGAACGTTTTCTGATCCTCAACACCGAATACGACGAAGAGGAATTGTATTACGGCACGGCCTTTGCCGTGGGAACCGGGCGCATCTACGGCCCCACCACGGCCCTGAACATTGAATTCGACGGTTCCACCGGGAAGAACACCTCCCTGAAGATCCCGATCAGCGATGTGGCTTCGGTGGGCGATTACAGCTTTATAAACTTCGCGGAGAAGGACCAGCGCCGAACCGTGGAAGCAAGCCGCACCCTGCGGGAGTACGAGGGCCTGGAGCTTAAATTCGACCTGGACGTTACCCCGGATGCCGAGGTGGAGATCGTGGTGGACCAGCAGACCGGCAGCTCGCTCAAGGGAACCGGGGCCGGCCTGATATTCATGGAGATCAACACCAACGGCAAGTTCAATATGTGGGGCGATTTTGTGGTGGTAACCGGCCAGTACCACTACAAATACGGGGGGGTAATCGACAAGACCTTCAAGGTTAAGCCGGGCGGCACCATCAACTGGGACGGGGAGCCTCTGGCCGCCCAGCTCGATATGGAAGCGGTTTATGCCCTCAATGCCAACCCGGCCCCGTTGCTCGATAATGCGGGCTATTCCCGCAGCATGCCCACCCAGGTGATCGTACGGCTTACCGGCGAGCTCGAACAGCCCACCATCCAGTTCGATATCGAATTCCCCGGGAGCAGCTCCATCGCGCAGTCTGAGCTGGAATACCGCCTGCAAGACCCGACCGTGGAAGAGCGAAATGCCATCTTCCTGCTGGCACAGGGTACCTTCGTGAGCGACAACAGTGGCCTGAGCCAGCAGGCTGTGGCGGGCAGCCTCCTTCAGACTGCCACTACCGGCCTGTTTAACCAGGTGCTGGGCAGCGACAGCGAAAAGCTGAGCCTCGGGGTTTCCTATGAGGCCGGGGTCTCCAACCCCAATGCTGCGGTAGATATTCAGGACCGGATCGGGGTTACCGTTTCCACCCGCATCAGCGACCGGATTTTGTTCAACGGGCGCTTTGGCGTGCCCGTCGGGGTGGTAAGCGAATCGGCCGTGGCCGGAGATGCGGAGGTGCAGTTGCTGCTCAATGAGGAGGGAACCCTGAGCATGCGAATCTTCAACCGGCAGAACGACGTGCAGCAATACCTGGCAGACCGCCAGGGTTATACCCAGGGGGTCGGGCTCTCCTACGAGGTAGACTTTAACAGCTTCAGGCAGTTGTTGCGACACCTGTTCGGAATGCGCCGGGAACCTGAACGGAAGCAGGCCGACAGCACGGCAGTGCGGCCGGTAAATGCACAGGTGATGGGCTCTGACAGTTTGATACGTTTTTATGCCAAAAAGCAGAATCCTTTCTGACTCTTTTCCCGCGAATTGAATTTTTTGCACGAATTGCTCAAAAACGTTACGAAAACGTTTTCGGGACCACCCATGACCAAATAAGGGGGCTAGCCATTCGTTTTTTGGCGGAAGTTTGTTAATTTTGCCATTCGATTTTTCTACATGGACAAACCGATCAAAAAGATTGCGGTACTTACTTCCGGAGGAGACTCACCGGGGATGAACGCCGCCATCCGTTCCGTAGTCCGCACCTGCGCCTACCTCGACGTGGAATGCATGGCGGTTTACCGCGGGTACCAGGGGATGATCGAAGGCGACCTGGTGCCGATGAATGCCCGAAGCGTCAACAACATCATCAATAAGGGCGGAACCATCCTTAAATCGGCCCGTTGCGAGGAGTTTAAAACCCCTGAAGGCCGTAAAAAGGCCTACGACCAGTTGACGCATGCCGGGATACAGGGCTTCATAGTCATCGGAGGAGACGGGAGTTTCCGCGGGGCGACCATATTCAACAAAGAATTCGGCTTTCCGGTAATCGGGATACCCGGCACCATAGACAACGACATTTTCGGCACCCGATACACATTGGGCTTCGATACGGCCCTCAACACGGTAGTGGAAGCCATCGACAAGATCCGGGATACGGCCAGCTCCCACAACCGCCTGTTTTTTGTGGAGGTAATGGGCCGCGATGTGGGGCATATCGCCCTGAATGCGGGTGTGGCGGCCGGAGCCGAGGAAATCCTGATCCCCGAGGAAAACCTGGGCCTGGAGCGGCTGCTGGATTCCCTGAAGCGCAGCAAGAAGTCTGGCAAATCGTCGAGCATCGTGGTGGTGGCCGAGGGGGATAAAACCGGAAAGAACGTCTTTGAACTCAAAGAATACGTGGAGAAGCACCTGCCCATCTACGACGTGAGGGTATCGGTGCTGGGCCATATGCAGCGGGGCGGCGCCCCCACCGCCTACGACCGGGTGCTGGCCAGCCGCATGGGCGTAAAAGCCGTGGAATCGATCCTGGACGGGAAGACCAACCTGATGGTGGGCATTATCGACAACAACATCGTGCTTACCCCGATCGAGGAAGCGATCAAAGGACATACCAAAATAGACCGGGAACTCATTCGGGTTTCCGACATCATGACTGTATAACTAAAAACAGCTTAAAATGGCAGCATTGCGAATTGGAATTAACGGCTTCGGAAGAATTGGCCGACTGGTATTAAGGGCCAGCATGGAGCGCGACAACGTGGAAGTAGTGGCGATTAACGACCTGCTGGATGTGGAGCACCTGGCTTACCTGCTCAAGTACGACTCCGTACACGGCAACTTCAAAGGAACGGTGGACGTCAGTGGCGGTCACCTGGTGGTAAACGGGAAAACCGTCCGCATTACGGCCGAGAAAGACCCGACCAACCTGAAATGGAATGAAGTGGGGGCCGATATCGTAGCCGAGTGCACCGGTATTTTCACGACCCTCGAAATGGCGCAGAAGCACATTGCCGGAGGTGCCAGGAAAGTGGTTATTTCCGCCCCCTCGGCAGATGCCCCCATGTTCGTGATGGGCGTAAACCACCAATCGGCCAGGGCTGCCGATACCATCGTATCCAACGCGAGCTGCACCACCAATTGCCTGGCGCCCATAGCCAAGGTGCTCGACGATGCCTTTGGCATCGAGGAAGGACTGATGACCACCGTGCACGCCACCACGGCCACTCAGCTTACCGTAGACGGGCCTTCCCGCAAAGACTACCGCGGCGGGCGCAGCGCCCTGCTGAATATCATTCCGGCTTCCACCGGGGCTGCCAAGGCCGTAACCAAGGTAATACCCTCGCTCAAGGGCAAGCTTACCGGGATGGCTTTCCGGGTACCGACTGCCGACGTTTCGGTGGTAGACCTTACCGTACGTCTTCAAAAAGAGACTTCTTACGAGGGTATCAAAAAAGCCATGAAAGCGGCTTCTGAAGGCCCGCTGAGAGGCATTCTGGGCTACACGGAAGAACTGGTGGTATCTCAGGATTTCGTGGGCGATGCCCGCACCAGCATCTTCGATGCCGATGCCGGTATGGAGCTCAACAGCAAATTCTTCAAGGTGGTTTCCTGGTACGACAACGAGGCCGGCTATTCCAACAAACTGATAGACCTGGCCCTGCACATCAACAGTTTGTGATCGCACAATAGATACGGGAGGATCTTTCCCGTGGGCCCGAAGCGCGGCCGGCCAGATCCTCCCGCTTTTATCCAACGACCCAACCTATGGTTTTAATAACAGACAGCGGCGCTACCAAAGCCGACTGGATAGCCCTGAACGAAAAAGGGGAGCAGATATTCATGACCCAGACCCTCGGACTCAGTCCCGAGGTACTGTCGCAGGAGGTTATTGAGGAGCGGCTGGCCAACAATTTTGAGCTCGCCCGGAACGCCAGCAAGATCAAGCGTCTCCATTTTTACGGAGCGGGTTGCGGTACCGACCGCATGCGGCGCTTTTTAAAGGAGATCTTCGGGAATTTCTTTCCGAATGCCAAAATAGACGTCAAGGAAGATACCTATGCCGCCATCTACGCCACCACAAAAATGGGGGAGCAGGGGATTGTCTGCATCCTGGGAACCGGTTCCAACTGCAGCTATTACGACGGGTACCAGCTCTTCCAGAAGGTCATCTCCCTGGGGTACATCCTGATGGACGACGGCAGCGGAAATTTCTTCGGCCGCAAGCTGGTACGCGATTTCTACTACCACAAAATGCCGCAGGACCTGTGCATCCTGTTCGAGAAGGAATACAACCTGGAGGCCGACGTCATCAAGGAAAACCTATACAAAAAACCGAACCCCAATACCTATCTGGCCACTTTTGCCCGCTTCATCATCGAGCATAAAGACCATCCGTACTGCAAGGGGGTCATCGACAAAGGCTTTCAGCAATTCGTGAACAACCACATCATGCAATTCGAGCTGGCTACCAAGGTGCCCATCCATTTCGTGGGGAGCATCTCGTTTTACCTACAGGAAGAATTGAAGGCTGTTATCGAGCGCAACGACCTCATATTAGGGCAGATACGCCAGCGTCCCATCGACGGGCTCATGGAATTCCACCGGGAAACCCTTTAGAAGCAGGCAGTGGGCAGTGGCGGTAAGCAGTTGTTATGGATTGCTAATGTGCCAACGCACTAATTTCCCAAATTCGGCATTTTAAATCGGCTGCTTTTTCTGCTGATCGGAACCTGCAGGGAGAAGCGGTATTTTGTTCCCGGGGGTTTTGGGGCGTTTCCCTTTTTTACCCATTTGAAAATTTGGCAATTTGCCAATGCCTAGGGTATTTGCGGTGGGCAAAAGGCGGTATTGCTGATGGGAAGGTGCAGGGGATTCGGGTATCTTGTTCCTGGGGGGGCGGGGGATTTTCCCCTTTTAAATGCCCCAATCCTTGAACCCTAAACCCTAAACCTTGAACCCTGAGCCCTAAACCTTGAACCTTGAACCTTAAACCCTGAGCCCTAAACCTTGAACCCTGAACCTTGAACCCTGAACACTGAACTTGAACCAGTAATCTGCCCACTGCAACTGCCCACTGCAACTGCCTACTGCCACTGCAACTGCTAACTGCCTGCTATCCTCTTACGGCAATTACCGAGATCTCCACATTCACGAATTTGGGCAGGTTCGAAACTTCGACGGTTTCCCGTGCCGGGGCGCTCTGCGGGTCAAAGTACTTCCCGTAAACCGCGTTTATCCGGCTGAACTGGTGCATGTCTTTGACGAAAATACTCGCCTTCACGACCTGTTCAAAACCCATCCCGGCCGCTTCCAGCACGGCTTTCAGGTTCTTCATCACCTGTTGGGTCTCGTCTTCGATGGAGCCGGAGACCAGTTCCCCGCTTACAGGGTCCAGGGCGATCTGCCCGGAGAGGTACAGGGTGTTTCCCGCAAGTACGGCCTGGTTGTAAGGGCCTATCGGGGCGGGAGCCTGGGCGGTTTGGATAATTTGTTTCATGGAGGGGGGTGCTTGATTTAGTTAAAATTAGAGCGCTGGCTCCGGCTTTCCCATTTCAGGTCCTTGAGAATGCTCGCCTTAATGCCGATAAAGAAGTACCAGCGTTCATACTGCCCGAAAGGCGTCCAGTCAAAGTTCAGTTTAAAGCTCTTCAGGTCGCGGGCAAACCGGAGCTGCGTAATCCCGAAGCCGTTGCGCACGAAATCGTACGAAGAAGAGACGCCCACCTCCCAGCGGGGTGAGAGTTCGACGTTCCCCGAAAACATGATCACATGGTTGCTAATCTGCCCGTTCCGGTTCGTATTCGAATAGTTCATGGCGTACTGCAGGCGCAGGTTCCACGGAATCTTGGAGGCCCAGGGCGGGTTTTCCACATCATCCGGATCCCGGTTGTCGAAGGTACCCCGGTTCAGGTTGTCGGCCCGGCCGAAGAGGTCGTCGGTACGGCCCCCACTGGCTGCCACATAGGTATCTCCGGCATACGGATCTTCGCCCTCAGGCTCCTCTTCTTCCTTTCCGCGGGCGAAATCCTTGCTGCTGATGCTGTAACTGACGTTCAGCCTGGCATTGGTAAGGCGCAACAACCCCCCGCCATTCTGTATGTTCAAAGTATTGATCCGGCGCCCGTTGTTGTCGATGGCATAGGGGTCCAGGCTGGCCCCGAAGTTCACCGACATTTTGTTTTCGAACAGGTTAGTACCTCCCGTAAGGCCAATGGGGCTGAGTTTCAGGGAGTCGGCCTCGAAATTATAGCTGGAGCTCAGGTTGAAGCTGTTGAGCAGGAAGATCTTTTTGGGTTCGGTCTTGGTAGAATCGCGGTCGCGTACCTTGGCCTCCAGGGTGTTGGCCAGGCTGAAGGACATCGAACTCGACTTGCCCTGGCGCGGGGTGCCATACAGGGTGTTCTGGAAGCGAGTATAATAGATGCTCTCCCCGGTGGTCTCGTTCACGAGCTCTTCGTAGTACTGGTCGAAGGAAGGCGCCCAGCCATAGCTGACGCTGGGGCGCATCACATGCCTGATGGCCTGGAGCTTCCGGTCGGTGCCCCGGTCGAATGTCCCGTACAGGGTGGTTCCCAGGCTTGCGCTGAAACTGTATTGATTGAAACGGTCAAAGCCCTGTATGGTATCGGTAACAACCTTGCCTTCTTCGTCGTAGCGCTTCTGATAGGTGTCCCAGGTCCAGACGTCTTCATAGGAGCCCCCCGCGCTAAAGCTGAAATATTTGGCCACTTTGAAGTTGGTGGAGATCGGAATGCGGTGCCGGGCCCCCAGGCGCGATTCGTCGAACATCCGCCCGGTGAGGAAATCTTCCGAAGAGGTCCGGATGCTGTTGCGGGCGTTCACGTCGTACTGGAAGTTGATGTTCTGCAGAACCCCTTTTTTGATGCCTTCCCGTTTGGCGAAAGGAAAGATCCGCTCCATGCTGCCCTGGAAGGTGGGCAGGGTAACATCCACCACGTCGGTGTTGGTATTCTGGTTGTGGGTGGCTGTAAGGCTCACATTTACAGAAGGGTATGCCGGGAAGGTTTTGGAATACGATATGGACGACGACAGGTTGTTCACCTGGGTATTCGGCAGGTTCTGCTGAACCAGCGAGTTCCGGTAATACTGGCTGCTCCCCAGGTTCACGGAAGCCGAAAAGCGGGCATTCGGATTGGCCTTGGCATCCTGGCTGTGGCTCATCTGCAGGTTGTAAATGGTGGTCCGGGAATAGTCGTCGAACCCTTTCTGGCTGCGCACCAGGTTTTCATAGCGGAAGTTGATGTTTCCGCGAAAGCGGTAGCGCTTGGCATATACCGACTGCGTCCGGAAGCCGTAGCTCCCGTTCGTGTAGAGGTCCCCGGTGAATGTAAGGTCCAGGTACTCGCTCAGGGGCAGGTAATAGCCCCCGTTCTGCAGGAAATAGCCCCGGTTGGGGTCGTTTCCGAAAGTGGGCAGCATTATGCCTGCCGTGCGCCCGGTGGTGAGGG
>DATIPV010000109.1:0-2522 GCA_035471525.1 Robiginitalea sp. | reverse complement strand
TTCCTCATTCCCCGAATCGGCAATCCGGCCCTTCATATGGGGGTGGTAATCCTGGTTGTCCTCGCCGTGAATCTCGGTTTGCGAAAACAGTACCTGAGCTTCCGGGCCGCTCCCGTCGTCAAGGAGCCCTTTAGCCTGCGCCTGTTCCGGCCGCTGTTGCTGCTGGGCATCATTTCCTTCGTCGTAATGGGGGGCGAGGGGGCGGTGGTCGACTGGAGCGGCCTGTACCTGAAGGAAATCAGCCGGGCGCCTGAATTCCTGTGGGGGGCCGGCTTTCTGGCTTTTTCCACCACCATGACCCTGGGCCGTTTCCTGGGCGACGGCATAAGCGCCCGCATCGGTTCGGTTCGAATGGTGGGCGGCGGCAGCCTGGTTTCCCTGGCGGGCTACCTCGCCGTCCTTTCCGAGCTTACCCCGGTAGCCGTGACCGGTTTTGCCCTTATCGGACTCGGGTTTTCGGTTATAATTCCCGAACTCTTCCGGATCGGGGGCAAAGTTGGAGGCGTGGATTCTTCCCAGGGGGTGGCCTTTATCGCCGGCACGGGCTATGCCGGTTTCCTCACCGCCCCGCCCATCCTGGGCTACCTGGCAGAGGATTTTAGCCTGCGGACCGTATTCTGGGTGCTGCTCGGCTGCGCCTGCCTGGTATGGGTGGCTACCCTCGTCCTGTCGCGCCGCAGGGGCTGAAGGGTCAGCGCACCTCGATCCCCGAAAAATAGATGCGGGAGTTGCCTTCCGCGTTCCGGTGCAGGGATGCCAGCTTCAGGCCCTGGGTTATCTGGTAGGCTTCCCAGGTAGACACCAGGTTGGGTTCGGCCTGGTTGCCCCGGCGGAAGATCCACTCCGCCACCAGGGAATCCTTCCCGATATAGAAATCATAGGCGTCGCCAGGGGTGTAGCCGCCTTCCTGTCCGTAAACGATGGTGAGCCTGTCCATGGGCTCGCCGGAAATCGGGGCGGGAACCTGCCTGTTAAACGTATAGGTGAAGCTGTCCCGGTCCCATATCCATTGGTATGGGGCCAGAAACCAGTACTTGTCATTGATAAACGACCCGTCGGCCTGGGTAAGGGTGGAATCCACCTCGGCGCGGAGGAAGGTAAGGGTATCGCCGTTCTGAATACGGGTAACCCGGTTCGGCCCGGGCTCCCACACCCACGAGCGCTCGAAGTGGGAGGTGTCGCGGTCCACATTAAAGGTAAAGCGGATTTCGCGCACCTCTTTCCAGTGTGCAAAGCCATGGGCTGCCGCCAGGCTGTCGAGCAGGTCGCGCTTCGGGGCCGGGGTTTCAGAATCGGCCTCCTTTTTGGGGGCTTGCTGGCAGGCCGTTGCGGCCAGCAGGAGCAGGAACAGTACAGAGTGGTATTTCATGGTTGCCATTTTGCCAAATATACAAGGAATTCTTCTCGAAGTCGGCCGAACCCACCCGCATGTTTCTGATAAATTGATTATTTTTGCGTCTAACCAAATAGGCACTATGAGCGCTAAGAAAGGAAAGGTTCAGGAAGAGATCGACGGGCGCCTGCTGGAGGAGCGCAAGGTATTTCTCTGGGGGCAGGTAGACGACGATTCGGCCAAACATGTGATTGACCGCCTGTTGTATCTGGATCTGAAAAGCAATGACGAGATTCAACTCATCATCAACAGCCCCGGGGGGTATGTGACTTCCGGGTTTGCCATTTACGATACCATCATCTCCCTGAAAAGCCCGGTTTCGACCGTTTGCAGCGGCCTGGCAGCCTCCATGGGTTCCATCCTGCTGTCGGTTGGCAAAAAGGGCCGGCGTTTTGTGCAGCCCCATGCCCGGGTAATGATACACCAGCCCAGCGGCGGAGCCCGCGGGCAGGCGTCGAATATCGAGATCCAGGCGCGCGAGATCCTCAAGACCCGCGAACTGGGCGCCCGCATCCTGGCCGACAATACCGGACAGCCCTACGAAAAGATCATGAAAGACATCAACCGCGATTTCTGGATGGATGCGCAAGAATCTATGGATTACGGCATAGTGGACGGCATCCTCGAATAGGGGTACTCCGCCACGACCGCAAAAAGGCCTTCCCGGTTTCTGACGGGAAGGCCTTTCCTTTTTAGGCAACTGGCCCAGGTTGCCTCATTCGGCAGCTGATCACGGCTATTGCAAACAGCTGCCGTCTGGCCCGGGCGCATCCCAAAGCGATTTCTTACCTTTGGTCCCGTACCTAATCGGTTTCCATGAAGCAGCGCCCAAAGCGTATTGCCATTGTAGGGTCGGGCCTGGTAGGCTCTCTCCTGGCCATTTGCCTGAGAAGGGCCGGCCACGAAGTGACCGTCTTCGACCGCCGGCCGGATATCCGCACCGTGGAATTCTCGGGCCGATCCATCAACCTGGCCATGAGCAACCGGGGCTGGAAGGCCCTCCGGGAAGCGGGCATCGAGGAGGAAATCCGAAAAATCGGCATCCCCCTGTACCAGCGGGCCGTGCACGTGGTCGGCCAGCCCGTGTACTTTCAGAAATACGGGAAGGAAGGAGAAGCCATCTGGTCCA
>DATIPV010000108.1:0-1854 GCA_035471525.1 Robiginitalea sp. | reverse complement strand
ATCTGGATCAGGGTAGGGATGTCCTTGCCTGTGGCGTCGGGCGGGGCCAGCAGCTGGGCCCCGATGGCCTGAAGGCCGAAGAGGCCGAAATGGACGTGTCCGTCAATAAACCCGGGCAGCAGCGTCTTTCCGGCCAGGTCCACCATTTTGTGGCCTGGCCCCGCTGCCTCCATGGCTTCTCCGGAGGCTCCCGCGAATTCGATTTTCCCATCCCGCTCCACCAGGGCCTCCACGTATTGCGGTTGGGTTCCTTCCATGGTGAGGATATCGCCCCCGTAATAGACGGTGGCTGGGTTGCCGGTCCGATCTGCTGATCCGAGGCACCCGGCCAGGAGCAGCATCCCGGGCAGTACGGTTGCGCCAAATCGGATGACTTGCCGAAGCCGGATTTTGAGGCTCAGATTTGTAGTTGTCATATTAAAAGGGGGTTAAGCCAAATTAGTTCTTTATTCCTGTAACTTCCTAATTCCCGAAATCTACTAAAAAGGTACCGATAAATCCTGCCAGGGTTCTCCTATTAAGGCACCTTTTTGCCCGGTTGATGCTTCGGCTGAGGAGTAAGCCACCTGCCGCAGACGGAACAATGCCATGGAATTCTGCTGTGCTGACAAATTACAGGCAGCAAAAGGCAGGCGGGTCTTGCTCGCGGGGCACC
Source organism: Robiginitalea sp. (assembly GCA_035471525.1). Lineage (GTDB taxonomy): Bacteria > Bacteroidota > Bacteroidia > Flavobacteriales > Flavobacteriaceae > Robiginitalea. Next base: position 1,199 of record DATIPV010000108.1, on the reverse strand, counting down.
CAGATCGCCGGTTGCCCGAACAGGCATCCCCCGGGTATCGCCCCGAAAGCCCGTTTTCCCGACACCCACTTTGGAGACCGGTTGCAGCAACGATGTTTTTGCCATCGAATTCGGCTGATCTCTACCTCCGTTCCTGTACTTTCAGAGGGACTGTACCCTGCTAAGGCCGTTTCCGCGGTGCCGACATGCTGCTTCTCTGCATGCCTGCCACCAGCTCGCGGGCATAGCGCGAAGTCGTTTCCCTTATATCAGTCGGGTCTTCCAGCACAAAGTAGCCGATCCACTGCAGGTTTTCATCCCTCGGGGAGTCCAGGTCGTACAGGGCGCTCTCAAAAACGTAGCGCGTGCCGGTCAGCATGCGCTCGGGTTGCCAGGCATTTGCCGGGAAGTATCCCAGGTAGCCCCCGAAATGCATGGAATAGGCCGGGTAAAATCCCGGGGAAAAGCTCTCGGGGAGTACCTCCCGGTATTGTTCCGTATCGACCAGATGGGTTATCACCACCCCATCGAAACCCTTGGATCTGAGATCGTTGCCGATGGCGGCAGCCTCGCTTTCTGTCGGCTTTTGCCCCAACGGAAAGTCGATGCCAGAGTCCAGGGAACGTACGCCTATAATGCCTTTTTTACCCAGGGCCTCCACCACGTCTTTCTCAAAAAGGGAGCGGGCTACCTGGTTTTCTGCCCAGGCCAGGACCAGCACCTTGTCATAAGGTTTCTTAACCCGGCTTACATCTTCGGAATGGGCCAGGTAGGAACCACAGCCGACGAGGCTCAGGGCCAGCACCAGGAAGAGGATGGTTTTTTTCATGGTTTTTTTCGCATAAAAGTTGACGGCTGCTGGCATCCGAAGGCTTACCGTCTGAGAAACGAGGTAGGTTATCTATACCTCGCGCCCCAATGGCCGCACTAAGAAAGAATGGCGCTTGCGCCTGCCGTGCCAGCGCGAAGATAAGGCGTTCGCACCAAAATCCTGTTATGGGCCCTGTTTTCCCGGCAGGAGGGGGAATAAAGTTTTATTATATTCGTTTCCAGGGACCCAGCCATCCCCCTGGAAATTTTGGGCATCCGAGGCCGGGGGATTATAGGGCTTAATTCGTTCCGGCATAAGGAGACATGTGGTTACCCCCGGCGAAGAAGGTCTTAAAGTGTTACTCCTGAATGATGAAGCGTACCCTGTTTGTGGTTGTCTGCCTACTGCC
>DATIPV010000107.1:0-3776 GCA_035471525.1 Robiginitalea sp. | reverse complement strand
CGTTCTACGAGGCCGAGAAGGAAAATTTCCGATTGCAGGAAAAACTGGTCCAGCTCCGGTTTGTAGAGCTGCCGAAACAATTTTTGAATAAGGACGACGTAACCCGGAGGCTCAGGCGCTTCAACCGGGAGGATTTCCAGTTCCTCGATTCGGTGGGGGTGCAGTTCCGCAAGCTCAATTTCAACGATTCCCTCTGGGTGCCGGCCGCCCGGGTGCTGGAAGAAATTCCACCCCTGAACCCCGATAACGAGGCCCAATATTTAAAAAAATCACAATTTTTCGAGCTGGAGGACGATCAGGGGGTATATTTGGCGGAGGTAAGGGATGTTCTGAACGTGAACGACATAGCCCCATTGAGCTACATTGAGGCCACCATCCGGCAGGTTTTGCTCAACCGGCGTAAAATGAGCTACCTGCGATCCCTGGACGTCGATCTGATCAATGAAGCCATACAACGAAAAGAATTTGAAATCTATGACCAGAACCCTTAAAAGGGCCCTTGTGGCCATGCTGTTCGGCAGCGGTCTCGCCCTCAGCGCCCAGCAGCGCGATTCGATACCCGATACCCAAATCGAACCCCCCCAGGAACAGGTGGTGCCCGAACAGATGGCCGAGGCCGGAGGGGCCCAAGCCGGCCAGCGGAAAAAGCTCGACGGCATAGCCGCCGTGGTGGGCGATTATGTGATCCTCGATTCGGATGTGGAAAAAACCCTGATGGATCTGCGCACCCAGGGGGCCCGGGAAGACGAGGTCAACAGCTGCAGCCTGCTGGGCAAGCTCATGGAAGACCGACTCTACGCCCACCAGGCCGTACAGGATAGTATCCTGGTGTCTGACGACGAAGTGTACGCCACCAGCGACCGCTACCTGCAGGAATTCGAGCAGCGGCTTGGCTCTGTGGAAAAGATGTTGGACTTCTATAAGAAGGAATCGGTAGAGGACCTGCGCGACGAGTTGTTCCAGATAAACAAGCTGCAGATGCTCTCCAACAAGATGCAACAGAAGATCGTGGGCGAAATCGTGGTAACCCCCGAGGAGGTACGGCAGTTCTTCAACCAGATCCCCGAAGACCAGCGGCCCATGTTCGGGGCCGAAATGGAGATCGCCCAAATTGTCAAAAAACCGGAAATTCCGGAAGAAGAAAAGCAAAAAGCGATCGACCTGCTCAACCAGATCAAGGCCGACGTGGAAGATAACGGGGCCAGTTTCCGCATCAAGGCCATCCTCTATTCCCAGGATCCGGGTTCCAAATCGAACGGGGGTTTTTACAGCATTACGCGACAGACGGGCTTCGTGAAGGAGTTCAAGGACGTGGCCTTCAGTCTGCAGGAAGGGGAGATTTCCGAACCCTTCGAGACCCCGTTCGGGTACCACATCATCTTTATCGAAAAGATCCGGGGCCAGGAGCTGGACCTGCGGCACATCCTGATCCAGCCCGAAGTGCCCAGGAGCGCCCTGGAAGAGGTTCGGAAAGAACTGGACACCATCCGCAAGCATATAACGGACGGCAAATACACCTTTGCCGAGGCAGCGAGGAATTTCTCGGACGAGAAGGAGACCAAATTCGATGGCGGGCTGCTGCGCAACCCGGAAAACTACGATACCCGCTTTGAGCTCACCCGGATGGACCCGAACCTGTACAACCAGGTGCGCAACCTGAAAGACAACGAAATCTCCAGACCCATCCTGGAACAGGACCCGCGGGGTGGCCCTTCCAGCTATAAGATCCTGATGGTCACCAACCGCTATGAAGAGCACAAGGCCGACTTTTCCCGCGACTACATGAAGATCCAGGAACTCGCCCTGAGCGAAAAGCAGTTCAAGACCATCAAGGAATGGATCAAGGAGCACATCGACGACACCTATATCAGCGTAAATGGCGGATACCGCGATTGCAGTTTCGCCAACAACTGGTTAAAGCAATAAGATGTCCGACGTAGCAGCCATCGAACGCCTGGTGGCCAAACACCAGGCCCTGCGGAAGGAAATCGGCCGTGTGATTGTAGGCCAGTCCGAGGTCGTCGAACAGGTACTCCTATCCATTTACACCGGCGGCCATTCGCTGCTGATCGGGGTGCCGGGCCTTGCCAAGACCCTGATGGTCAATACCATCGCCAGCATCCTGGGGCTCGATTTCAAGCGCATCCAGTTTACGCCCGACCTTATGCCCAGCGATATCCTGGGCAGCGAGGTGCTCGACCAGAACCGGCAGTTCGTCTTCGTGCAGGGCCCCGTTTTTGCGAACATTATATTGGCCGACGAGATAAACCGCACCCCTCCCAAAACCCAGGCCGCCCTGCTGGAAGCCATGCAGGAGCGGGCAGTGACCATAACGGGCAAGCGCTATTCCCTGCCCCAGCCCTATTTTGTACTCGCCACCCAAAACCCGATCGAGCAGGAGGGGACCTACCCGCTCCCGGAGGCGCAGCTCGACCGCTTCATGTTTGCCATCGAACTCAAATACCCCAGCGTGGAGGAAGAGGTGGAGGTGGTGCGAACCACCACGGACGACCGGGAAACAAGCCTGAGTACCCTGTTCAATGCCGAAGAAATCCTGGAAGTACAGCATCTGGTCAGGCGAATCCCGGTAACCGACCACGTGGTGCGCTACGCCGTGGAACTGGTTCACCGGACCCGCCCGGGCCAGCCAGGGGCTTCCGAGCTGGTGAACCGGTACCTCGACTGGGGTGCCGGGCCGCGCGCTTCCCAGAACCTGGTGCTCGGTGCCAAGGCCCACGCGGCCGTGGAGGGCCGGTTTTCCCCGGATATCTCCGATGTGCAGGCGGTGGCCATGGGGATATTGCGCCACCGTATCCTGCGGAACTACAAGGCCGAGGCCGAAGGGATCAGCGATGAGGAGATCATCCGCCAGCTTTTATAGGGCGCGGACGTGAAAAAACAAAAAACCGGCCAGGCCGGTTTTTTTTGTGCGTCGAGGTGTTACGGCATCAGAAGGCGTTCGAGCCTATATTGGCGTGGGCGATAATGGTGTCCATGCTCTCCGTGCCCTGGTAGATGTTGATATAGCCGTCGAAGACCATCAACTGGTCGAAGCTGATGGCCATTCCGTTGTCGAGCTGGGTGATCACCGTTTCGCTGATCAGGCACTCGCAGGCATTCAGGGTGATGGCGATGGGCCCGCCTTCCTCCAGGCTGTGTTCGTGCACGGCAGCCGGATGCAATCCCGCCGGGGCATTGGTGAGTTCGATGTAGATGGTGGCCGTTCCGTCGGAGTTGCGGATCAGCTTCGCGGTGCCGGCGGCCCCGGAGTCGTTTACCGCCGTGAGGTTGTAGGTAACCAGCTCTACGGGTTTCGGGTCCGGGTCTTTGCCGTCCGGGTTATTCACGTCGGCATTCTCGCTTTTGCTGCAGCCCAGCACGAGCAGCAGGATAGGGAAGGCAAGGGATTTTAAGGCAGTTTTCATTCTTGGTTTTCTAAGTTTATAGGTACCGCCAAAAATAGACGGAACATCTTTGGCCCCTAAAAAAAACCTACAAAATACCCGGAAAAGACGACGATCATACAGCAGGGAAGGGCCCCGGGCAGCCAGAATATCCACATTTGGTACCCGGCGTCACCATCGCAGGAACCGGGCATGGCCCTTCCAGCCTTGGCACAAAAAAAACCGGCCGGGCCGGTTGTTGGAAGGTTATAACCCAACCCGAAGCGTCAGAACGCGTTCGAGCCTATATTGGCTTGGGCGATAATGGTGTCCATGCTCTCCGTGCCCTGGTAGATGTTGATATAGCCGTCGAAGACCATCAACTGGTCGAAG
>DATIPV010000106.1:0-3914 GCA_035471525.1 Robiginitalea sp. | reverse complement strand
AGGGGAATCCCGATAGTGGGCAGCACGCCGATTACCATGCCGACATTTATGAAATAGTGGATCAGCAATATGGATACAACCCCGTACCCGTACATGCGGCTAAAGGGGGATTTCTGGCGCTCTGCCAGATGCAGCAGCCGCAGCAGCAGTATGGTAAACAGGAGCACAACGGCCGAGGTGCCGGCAAAGCCCCATTCCTCGCCGACCGTGGTGAAGATGAAATCAGAATGCTGCTCGGGCACGAAATCGCCCTTGGTGCGGGTGCCCTCCAAAAATCCCTTTCCCCATAGGCCGCCCGACTCTATCGCTTTTTCGGATTGATACGTGTTGTAGCCTATGGTCTTCCTTATCTCCTCCAGTTTAACCGGGTCCTTTTCGAGCCTGAGCCAGAGGCTGAAGCGGTCGCGGTGCCGCTGCTCGAAAACTTTTTCAAAGACAAACCGCACCGAGAGGGAAAAAACCAACGCAGCCAGGGCGAGGCCCAGCACCGGCATAATTGGCATTTTATTGGAGGGCTTTTTGAGCATGTAAAAAATCAAAAGAATCAGGCCCATCCCGATAACGACCCACACCGTTCCGAACATGAGGGTGGTGATGAACAGCGCGATGGCCAGCAGGGCCAAGAGCAGGTACCACAGGGGCAGTCCTTCGCGGAACAGGACAAAGACGAGGGCGAAAAACACAAGGGCACTCCCGGGATCGGGCTGCGGGACGATGAGCAGGGCGGGCAGGGCTATGATCAGCAGGGCGTATAACTGGTCTTTCCGGCGCTTGATATCGGTCTGGATGTCGCTCAGGTATTTGGCAAGCGCCAATGCCGTGGCGGCCTTGGCCAGTTCGGAGGGCTGAAGGTTGAAAAAACCCAGGTCGTACCAGGAGGTAGCCCCGGAAATGGTTTTCCCGAACAGGAATAGACCGAGCAACAGCAAGAGGGTAATACTGTAGAAGAGGCTGGAAAACCGCTCGTAAAAGGAGGCTTCCAGGCCCATGATCAGCACCACACCGATCAGGCTGAAGCCGATAAAAGCCAGTTGTTTCCCGTAGAGCTGGCTCAGGTCGAAGATGGAACCTGAGCCCTCAGAAAAAGTACTCGAATAAATATTGACCCACCCGATCCCGACCAGCAGCACAAATATCAGCACAGAAAGCCAGTCGATACGGCGAAGGATGTTGTTACCAAACATATTCGTTTATCTCAAAGGCTTCTCCACTGTATGGCTTGGCGTATTCGCGTTCCAGGGTTTTTTCGAGCATCCGTTTTTCCAGGTCGGTGCGGGTAATGGTGCCTTTCAGGTATTTCTCGATCAGCAGGGAGGCGATGTGCCCGGCAAAGCGGGCTCCGTAATACCCGTGTTCGATATAGACTGCCAGGGCTATTTTAGGATTGTCTACCGGGGCGAAAGCCACGAAGAGGGAGTGATCTGTGAGCTGGGTGCGCACCCCGTCAATACGGGTATAGTTCTCCACGGTACCTGTTTTTCCGGCAATGTCGATGCCCGGGATGCGGAGGTTGTGCGCGGTTCCCTTCTGGTAGACGTCGGCCATCCCCTGGATTACGGGTTCGAAGTACTGGGGGTCGATGGTGGTGTACTTGCGTTCGGTGAATTTTGAAAATTCGATTCCTTTGCCGTCGATTTTGCGGATCAGGTGAGGGGTATAGTAATAACCCCGGTTGGCAACGGCGGCAACCATGTTTGCGAGTTGAATGGGGGTGGCCGCCACCTCGCCCTGCCCGATGGCATTCGAGATAATGTAGCTGGAAGACCACCGGTCGTCGCCGTACACCCGGTCGTAGTATTCCTTGTTGGGAATGCGGCCCTTCCGGCCGGTGGGTAGGTCGTACCCCAGGTAATCGCCCAAACCAAAGCTGCGCATGTGCTTTTCCCAGACGTCCATGGCCTGGTCGGTGGTCTCAAATTTCTCGTAGAACTTCCGGAAGGTTCCCGCAAAATAGGCATTGCAGGATTTGTAAATGCCGCTGTTCATAGTCCGCAACCCGCCCCCGCAATGGCAGCCGCGCAATTTGTTTCCGACGTAGAACCCGTGATAGCAGCGGAAACTGGTCTCCGGGGTAATGACCCCTTCCTGCAGGGCCGCCAGGGCATTGAGTATTTTGAAGGGGGAACCCGGGGATGGCTCTGCCAGGATGGCGCGGTCCCAGGTGGGTTTGGCAATGGTATCGTAGTGCAGCTTGCTGTAATTCTGGGAGCGTTCGCGCCCGACCAGCAGGGCCGGGTCGTAAGTGGGCCCCGAGATAAGGGCCAGGATCTCCCCCGATTCCGGCTCAATGGCCACCACCCCTCCCCGCTTGCCCCGCATCAGGAGTTCCCCGTATTCCTGCAGGGTTTTGTCGATGGTAATGCCGATCTCGGTACCCGGTACCGGCAGGGTATCCAGGGCCCCGTTTTTATAGGGCCCGATATCGCGGTTGTACCGGTCTTTCTGGATCATTTTAACCCCTTTCCGGCCGCGGAGGAGCTCTTCGTATTCCTTCTCGATCCCCGTGCGCCCGGTGAGCTCGCCCTGTGAATAGTAGGGGTTGCGCTGCAGGTCCCATTCGTTCACCTCGCTGATATAGCCCAGCAAATTGGCTGCCGCGAAAGTCTTGTAGTCGCGGAGAGAACGCTTTTCGATATAGAACCCCATGTACTTGCGCATTTTTTCCTGCAGCCCCGCGTAATCTTCCTTGGAGAGCTGCGGTACGAGTACCGAGGGAAGCCGGGGCGAATAGATGCGCGCCTTGCGGAGCTGTTCCCGGAATCGGTCAGGGGTAATCCCCAGCAGGGAGCAGAATTCCAGGGTGTCGAGCGGCTGTACCTCCCGGGGGATCACCATAACGTCATAGGCCGGCTGGTTGGCAACCAGGAGTTCTCCGTTGCGGTCGTAGATATACCCCCGTTCGGGATAATCGTACACGAGTTTGATGGCGGGGTCTTCCAGCACCTGGTCTTGTGAAAGCCGGAACAATTGCAAATAAGACAGCCTGCCGATAAAGGTGATCCCTATCAGAACGATAATGGAAGTGAGAACCAGCTTCTTCATGTTCAGGCGGAGGGTTCGCTCCGAATTAAGTCAGGCTTCATAGCGGGCCGGTACCCGATCTCACTCCCTGCGTACGGCAAAGAGCGTGGCCAGGATAACCGAAAAGACGAAGGTCGCCAGGCCGGTCAGTACCGCCCGTTTCAAAATTAACAGCAAATTCGTCAAACTAAAAATTTCCAACGAAAAGAAAACCAGATGGTGTAATGTGATTAATAACGCTAAAAAAGTGAATTGTTGTACCCGGGTGGAGTTGGACAGCCTGAAATTCTGGAATTCCAGGTTCACCCCAAACACAAAGCGCATCAGGGACAGCCTGGCGAAGGCCACCGTGAGCGCGGCAGCTGCGTGCATGGCAATGGTGTCTGAGAAAAGGTCTACCGAAAAGCCCAGCAGAAAGGCTATGGCGAGCAGCCGGGTGCGCTTTTCCTGCAACGGGTACCAGTAGAGGAAAAGGATATAGATCATCGGGTTCAACTGGCCGAAGAGGTTCAGGCGGTTGAAGATGAGCACCTGGAGCAACACCAGGCCTACAAACTGGAAAACCCCTATGAAATACCTACTGTTCATCGCCTGTGCTGGATTCCAGTTGGATGATTTCAGGGCGGTTCCGGTTCCGGATCACGTACACCTGTTTCAGGTTGGTCATATCGTTGAAGAGCCGTACGTCTATCTGGTAAAAGCTCTTTGATTCGTTCAGGTCGAAGGCCTCAATGGTCCCGATCGGGATATTTTCGGGAAAGATGCTCGACATGGCCCCCGTAACAATGGTGTCGCCCAGGTGCAGGGGAACCAGGCGGGGGATGTCTTCCAGCTGCACCAGCTGGTAATCGGCCCGGTTCCAGGTAAGAGAGCCGAAATAGTCGGTATGGGCT
>DATIPV010000105.1:0-4805 GCA_035471525.1 Robiginitalea sp. | reverse complement strand
AGCCAGCAAGAGCCTTTCTTCGGCCATTTGTTCTACATTCTCCCGGGGATAGGGTACCCGGAAGTATCCGTCGTTGGCCCCGGTCTCAAACAGGTTCTTTTAATAGGGGCGGTCTGGGTTCCCCGACTGGCCGGGGGTGTTGATACCCCGGGTACGCTCCCAGTCGGCCACGTCGATCAGGATGCGGAAAGAGGCGCCGGAAACATTGTTGTCGCCATACGAATTGGCCGAAGGCGTAAAGCTATAGCCGCCCCTTGGCGCCGGCCCGGCGTTGAGCCTGGCACGCCATTCGGGCGAAAGGGCCGGACTAAGCGGATGACGGACCAGGGCGTGCTTGTATTTCTCCTGACCGTATTGCCAGCTGCCCATGTCGGGCCCGAGTTTCCGATTGAGCGCAGCCAGTGCCTCCAACAGGCTTGCCTGCAGCAAAGCATTGCGCTGCTGTTCGGGGTTGGAGTCAAAAATCTTTCCGGGCTGGTCGATCCATTCGAGCACCCGCATCATTTGCACGCTGCCTGTTAGATCGCGTACGCGCGGATCCAGCACCAGGGAGTCGACCCGCTTGCGGAGGGTGCGCTCGAACATCACATAGATGCCGGCCGTAACCGAGTTTTTGTCGAGCACGTAATCCCAGCTGCGCAGGCTGTCGAGGGCTGCCTGTTCCCGGTCGGTGGTGGCCGGGAGGGACAGCAGGTATGGCACCAGCTGGCGGGCGGGGAGGGAGAGGTAGTCGTTCTGTAGCCTGCCCATATCGTCGAGGGTGATTTTTTTGCCGCTGCCCAGCACTTCCCGGATGCGGCGGCCCCGGAAATCGTCTGACCACTGGAAACCGAGGGTCTCCGGGTGGGGATAGTCGGCGGGGGTCACATTCTCGTTGGCCGTGGCGATAATGCCCGAAGCCGGGTTGTAGGAGTGCGGTCGGTCTGCGATGGGCAGGTAGCCGTCCCAGTCCTGGGAGCCGTCGCCCAGGGTGGCCACCAGGCCCGAGAACCCCTTGCGGATGGGGGGCAGGCCGGTGGCCTGCCAGCCGATATTGCCTTCCCGGTCGGCCCAGATCATGTTTTCGGCAGGCACGTGGTTGCGGGCACAGGCCGTCCGGTACTCTTCCCAGGTCTGGCTCTGGTCCATGCCCAGGCTGGCCAGGTAGGGGGCTCCCCCGGGCTCCAGCCAGGCGGCCTGCACGGCTGTGGCCTTGTGAAGCAGGGTATCGATAAAGGTTACCGGGCCGTGCAGCGTATAATAATGGGTGGTAATTTCGTCGGCCCGACCTTTTACCCGAATGGTGTCGGCTACGCCTTCCATGTCGTGCCAGGCCCCCTTGTATTTGTACTGGTGCGGGTTGTCTGGATTGATATCATAGACTTTCAGGTCTTCCTGGTCGGTGTCGAAAATGGTTAGCCCCCAGGCCCCAACCTCGTTGTGGCCGATCGACACGCCCGGAATTTCGGGTTCGCCGGCCCCGACCACATTCCAGCCCGGGGCGTTCAGGTGCACCCAGTACCGGAGCGAAGGGATGGCGTGGGAGCGGTGGGGGTCGTTGGCCAGGTAGGGGTAGCCGCTTTCGGTATGGGCCCCGCTCACTACCCAGTTGTTGCTGCCCAGCCCAAAGCGGTCTGTCAGGCGCCGGTCGGTTTCTGCTACGGCCAGGTTGTATTCCTCCTCCGCGAAATCAATGGCTGTGGCGCGTGCCTCTGCCAGCACGTCCTCAGGCTTAAAGGAGACCCGCTTCCGGAAAGCTTCATAGGGTGCCAGAAGATCTTTAAAAAGCAGCTCGGACGGAATTTCAGCCGGTATTTCCAGAATCGGTTCATTGGGGTGGAAATAATACGCCTTTCGGGCCGCTTCGACCCCGATGGTGCGCACCACCCGGCTTATCTTCAGCTCGTCTTCCACGTTTTCGAGAAGGCCCTGGTGGCGGGAGACCACCACTTCCCAGGTCCAGGGTTCGGGAAGGATGCCCAGCAACCGGAATTCGACCGGGAGGGAGGCGGGGTTTTCCCGCACCTCCGAAATATAGGCGTTTACCCCCGCCACAAAGGCGTCGACGATTTCCTCGCCCCGGGGGTGGTAATGAGACAGCTCCGTCTTTTTGTCGCCCCTGAAACGGAACAGTCGCACGCCCAGGTCGCGCTCCACCTCGCGCTCGCCCAGTATCTCGGCCAGGGTGCCGGTGGCCTGGCGCCTCCAGATCTCGAATTGGAACAGGCGGTCGCGGGCAGCCAGGTATCCCTGGGCAAAGAACAAATCGGGCTCGTTTTGTGCATAGATATGGTTAATGCCGCTGGAATCGCGGTACACCTGCACTTCGTCCTGCAGGCCGGGTATCTGCATCCCGTCGGGACGGCAACCCGTCAGCAAGAGGGTAAGCGAGCAAAAAAGGACAAACGGGAAGCAGGATCTGTGGAACATCTAATCGGAGATTGAGTTCCCTCAAAGTAAGGAATATTCTTCGAAGCCGCTGCCCTTTAATTTTGATGCCTGCCCTGTCGGTGTTTGGGTTTATGTTTTTACTTTTGAAATCGCAGGGGCTAATTCCCTTACATTAATTTCAACAAACCATGCGAACCTATACCGTCGCCGTTATCCAGCTTAACCTGAACGACGTCCCCGACAAGAACCGGAAGAAATGCTCTGAATGGATCCGCAAGGCTGCCGCGGGCGGGGCCCGTGTAATCTGCCTGCCAGAACTCTATTCCAGCCACTATTTCTGCCAGAGCGAAGACGTTGCCAACTTTGAACTGGCCGAACCCCTCTACGACGTGTCTTATCAAACGTTCAGCGCCCTGGCAAAGGAACTCGGGGTGGTGCTTATCGTGCCGTTCTTTGAAAAGCGCATGGCCGGGGTATACCACAACAGTGCCTACATCCTCGATGCCGATGGAAGCGAAGCGGGCCTGTACCGGAAGATGCACATTCCCGATGACCCGTTGTTTTACGAAAAATTTTACTTTACCCCGGGAGATCTCGGGTTCAGGACCATTCAGACCCGGGCCGGGCAGATTGGTACCCTGATCTGCTGGGACCAATGGTATCCCGAAGGGGCCCGGCTTACCGCCCTGCAGGGGGCCGAAATCCTTTTTTACCCGACTGCCATCGGCTGGCACCCCTCTGAAAAGGCCGAATTCGGAGACAAGCAATACAATGCCTGGATGAACGTGATGAAGGGACACGCGGTGGCCAACGGGGTCTTTGTGGCGGCTGCCAACCGGATGGGCCTGGAACAGCCCCTGCCGGGAGGTGACGGGATCGAATTCTGGGGGGCCTCGTTCATCGTTGGCCCTCAGGGGGAAGTACTGGCCCAGGCCAGCCACGACCGGGAAGAAATCCTGTATGCGGAGGTAGACCTAGACCTGATCGAGAACGTGCGGCAAAACTGGCCTTTCTTCAGGGACCGCAGAATTGACGCCTACGGAGACCTCACCAAACGGGCCCTGGGCTGAGAGATGGGAACCCGCCAGGCAATCCGCTATCCGGCAGAATGGGAGCCCCAGGAAGGGGTGCTGCTCTGCTACCCCCACAACGGGCACGACTGGCCCGGGAAATACGGGGCCATCCAATGGGCCCTGATCGATTTCATCAAGAAGGTGGCCGAAGTCGAAACCGTTTTCCTGCTGGTGCGCGACCGCGCCTTACCGGCCATCGTGCACGAGAAACTGGAGCGGGCCCATGTCAATACCAAACAAGTGCAGTATATAGTCTGCAAGACCAACCGGAGCTGGATGCGCGACTCGGGCCCCATTGGCATTTACCGGAACGGCAAACGCAGTTTCCTGAAATTCGCATTCAATGGCTGGGCCAAGTACACCAATTACCGGCTCGACAGGCATGTGGCCGGGGTGGTGTCTTCCCATTTCAGTCAGTCGCCCCTGGTAGCCTCCTACCGGGGCAAGGAGGTGGTACTGGAGGGCGGGGCCCTGGAATCGAACGGGCGGGGAACCCTGATCACCTCTGAGGAATGTTTGCTGCACCCCAGTGTGCAGGTGCGCAACCCCGGGTTTACCCGGGAAGACTACGAGGCCGTTTTCCGGGAATTCCTGGGGATCACCCATGTAATTTGGGTAAACAAGGGCATCGTGGGCGACGATACCCACGGGCATATCGACGACCTGTGCCGGTTTGTAAGCCCGGATACCATTGTTGCCGTTGAGGAGGAGAATCCGAAGGACGAGAACTACGCCATCTTGCAGGAAAACCTGGAATTGTTGCGAAAGTCGCGCCTGCAAGACGGGTCCAAACCGAAGATAGTAACCCTGCCGATGCCCCGACCGATCCTGTACGAAGGTCTGCGGCTGCCTGCCAGTTATGCGAATTTTTTGATCCTCAACCAACGGGTGCTGGTGCCCACCTTCAACGATGTGAACGATGCCCGCGCCCTGGGGCAGCTGGCCGCCTGTTTCCCCGACCGGGAAGTGATCGGGATCCACGCCCTCGACCTGATCTGGGGCTTTGGAACGCTCCACTGCCTGAGTCAGCAGGTTCCGGCAGCGGCTTCCCGGATATAAAACCTGCCGTTTCGGAGGGGGTAACCCGATCCGATGCCGGCGCTTGCGGGAAAACCCTATTTTTATCTGCGGGCGTACCTGTCATGGAAAAAAAGCCGATGAAGAAAAACACGTTATTGGGTTACCTGTCTGTTGGCCTTTTCCCGGCCTTTGCCATCGTTGCCGTGGGCTGTGGCCGCATTGCCGGGGACAATTCGGTTACGATCGCTACCGCCGCCAACATGCAGTTCGCCATGCGCGAACTGGCAGACCGTTTTACGACCGATACGGGCATACCCTGCAAACTGACAGTGAGCTCTTCGG
>DATIPV010000104.1:0-2466 GCA_035471525.1 Robiginitalea sp. | reverse complement strand
GGATGCGGGGGCGTGGGCCTGTCGGCCGTGATGATTGCCAGTGCCCTGGGGGCCCAGGTCATCGCCATCGACATTAACGACACCACCTTAAACCTGGCCCGGGAACTGGGGGCGACGGCCGTGGTAAACAGCCGGAATTCGGCCGATGTGGTGGGCGAAGTCCGGGAAATTACCCAAGGCGGGGCGCATGTTTCCCTCGATGCGCTGGGCCACCCCGAAACCTGTTTCAATTCGATCGCCAATCTGCGCAAGCGGGGCAGGCACATCCAGGTGGGGCTCATGACCGGGACCGATGCCCGCCCGCCTATCCCCATGGACATGGTGATCGCCCACGAACTCGAGATCAGGGGCAGCCACGGCATGCAGGCCCATAAGTACCCGGACATGCTGGAGATGATACTGGCCGGCAAACTGGCCCCCGAGAAGCTCCTCGAAAAAACGGTCTCCCTGGAAGAGGCTGTGCACTTGTTGCCTGAAATGCATACCTTCAGGGGTAGCGGGGTTACCGTGATCAATTCGTTTTAGGTTGAAAGTCGTCTTTATCGTCAATAACAAGAACAACCGCCTGGCCCGGCTGCTTCCCAAACTGGAGCTCCTCGGCCGGCAGGCCGGTCTGGGCAGCGTGCAGCTGGTTTCCACCCTCTGGAAAAAACACGCCGTGGAACTGGCCCGGCAGGCAACCAAAGACGGCTGCGATTACCTTATCGCGGTGGGGGGCGACGGCACCCTGCACGAGGTCGTCAACGGTGTTTTTCAGAGCAACATCCCGGTGAATGCCTTCCCGGCCATAGGGGTGCTGCCCTATGGCTCGGCCAACGATTTCGCCCGGACGGCGGGCCTCAAAAAATCGCTTGAAGGCCTAACTGAGCTGATCCGCTCCCGCACCACCCAACGGATCGACCTGGGAAAGATCGTGTTGGAACAGACCGGGGAAACACGGTATTTCATCAATATTGCCGGCGTGGGGCTGAGCCCCGAAGTGGCCAGGAAGGTCGCAGAATCGCCTGGCGTTTTGGGTCCGGGCTTCAATTACTTCAGAAACATCCTGTCGGGGTTTTTGGGATATGAGAAAAAACAGGTGGCCTGCACGGCCAACACCTGGCAGTGGACCGGCGGACTGTTGCAAATGGCCGTCGCCAATGGCCGCTATTTCGGCCATGCCCTCTGTATTGCCCCGGATGCTAGGCTTGCCGACGGACGGTTCCATATTGCCATTTTCGGGGATCTGAGCCTGTGGGATTATGCCCTAAACCTCGGCAACCTGAAAAAAGGCCGGAAGATAGGCCACCCCCAGGTTAGCTACCGCGAGGCCACCGAACTGCTGCTGAAAAGCGATGACCCGTGCGGCATCGAGGCCGACGGGGAGTTTGCGGGGCTGCTTCCGGCCACCCTGAGCGTCGTGCCCAGGGCCATCCGTTTTTTAATGCCCTCTGGCGCAGCCATATGACCTTAAGGCAGGGCGGGGCCTGCCACATGCCCGATAGGGGTCACCGGAAAAATACTTACTTTTAAATCCACTCCGGGGCTGGCCTGACAGCCTGCCAACCCGGCGACAACTCATACAACCTAAGCCATGAGAAACCGCCCCGCCCTGTTGCTATTTGCCCTTGTCCTTGCCGGGGCCGTTTCGGGCCAGTCGTACCAGTCGTATTTTACAGGGAACCCGGTCGATGCAGTTACCCGGCCCACCGGGGGAATTTGCCTGATGGGCGGCTCGACCGAGAACGACGAGGCCATGCGGTGGTTTTTGCGGAGCGCCAACGGAGGGGACGTCCTGGTTTTGCGCGCCAGCGGATCCGACGGCTATAACGAGTATCTGTACTCCGAACTGGGCGTCCCCGTAAATTCGGTGGAAACCTTGGTTTTTAAGGATGGCAGTGCCAGCAGGGAGGCCTACATCCAAGACAAAATCGAAAAGGCCGAGGCCATCTGGATCGCGGGCGGCGACCAGTGGAACTATGTGTCGTTTTGGCGAAACACGCCCATCGACAGCCTGATCAGGGTGGCGGTCCAATCCCGGCACATTGCCATAGGCGGCACCAGCGCCGGAATGGCCGTGCTGGGCGGTTTTTACTTTTCGGCCCGGTTCGACACGGTAACCTCCGACACCGCGCTGGCCAACCCGTACGATGCGCGGGTGGCCGTAGATTCGGCCCTGTTTCTGGCGCCCGAGCTTTTGTCGAACGTGATTACCGACACGCATTACGCCAACCGGAACCGGCAGGGCAGGCATGTAGTTTTCCTGGCGCGCATCTTGGTGGATTATGGCATACGGGCCACGGGGATCGCCTGCGACGAAACCGTCGCCGTCTGTGTGGAGCCCGACGGGCAGGCGCGGGTATTCGGAGACTTCCCCGATTCTGAAAACAGGGCCTACTTTATACACACCAACGATACCAATCGGGATCCGGTTCCCGGGAAGTGTTCCGAAAACACCCCCCTGGACTGGAATATCGCCAACGCAAC
>DATIPV010000103.1:0-1515 GCA_035471525.1 Robiginitalea sp. | reverse complement strand
CTCGGGCAGGTGGTCGAGTTCGCCGTCCATAATCATGTTGAAGCCCTTGATGGTATCCCTGATATCCACGAATACCCCTGGGATCCCGGTAAACTGCTCTGCCACGTGGAAAGGCTGTGACAAAAAGCGTTGTACGCGACGGGCGCGGGCCACAGCCAGCTTGTCTTCTTCCGACAATTCCTCCATCCCCAGAATGGCGATGATATCCTGCAGTTCCTTGTAGCGCTGCAGCAGCTCCTTGACCCGTTGGGCGCAGGCGTAGTGCTCCTTGCCGAGAACTTCGGGAGTCAAAATCCGGGAAGTGGAATCCAGCGGGTCCACGGCCGGGTAAATTCCGAGCTCGGCGATTTTCCGGGAAAGTACGGTGGTGGCGTCGAGGTGGGCGAAAGTAGTCGCCGGTGCCGGGTCGGTCAAGTCGTCGGCCGGTACATACACCGCCTGTACGGAGGTGATGGAACCGCGCTTGGTAGAGGTAATGCGCTCCTGCATGGCCCCCATCTCGGTGGCCAGGGTGGGCTGGTAACCCACGGCCGAAGGCATCCGCCCCAGCAGGGCCGATACTTCAGAACCCGCCTGGGTAAAACGGAAGATGTTATCCACGAAGAAGAGCACGTCTTTGCCCTGGCCTTCGCCAGCCCCGTCGCGGAAGTATTCGGCGATGGTCAGGCCCGAAAGCGCCACCCGGGCACGCGCCCCGGGAGGTTCGTTCATCTGTCCGAACACAAAGGTGGCTTTGGATTCCCTGAGGGATTTCTTATCAACTTTGCTGAGGTCCCAACCGCCCTCCTCCATGGAGTGCATAAAGTCGTCCCCGTACTTGATGATCCCGGATTCCAGCATTTCGCGCAGCAGGTCGTTCCCTTCCCGGGTACGTTCCCCTACTCCGGCGAAAACAGAGAGTCCTCCGTGTCCCTTGGCAATGTTGTTGATGAGTTCCTGGATCAATACGGTCTTTCCTACCCCGGCACCCCCGAACAGGCCGATCTTTCCTCCTTTGGCATAGGGTTCTATCAGGTCAATAACCTTGATCCCGGTAAAGAGGACCTCCGAAGAGGTGGAAAGGTCTTCGAACTTAGGCGCCTCGCGGTGGATCGGAAGACCGTTGTCTCCCGTCTTGGGCAGGTTGCCCAACCCGTCGATGGCATCGCCGATCACATTGAACAGGCGGCCGAAAACGGCATCCCCGATAGGCATCTGGATGGAGGCCCCGGTGGCGATTACCTCAGTTCCCCGGCCAAGGCCGTCGGTGGAGTCCATGGAAACCGCCCGAACGGCGTTCTCACCGATGTGAGACTGAACTTCGAGCACCAGAAGGGAACCATCTTCCCGCTTGATCTCCAGTGAATCGTAAATTTTCGGGAGTGTTGCCCCGGATGGGAACTCAACATCGATTACCGGGCCGATAATCTGGGATACTTTGCCTTTTTGATTTGCCATTTCGTTGGGTTTAAACTGCTAATACAGGAATTAGGCTCTGTTTTTTCGGCTGCAAAGATAGGGTTTTCCTCCTAAATT
>DATIPV010000102.1:0-5464 GCA_035471525.1 Robiginitalea sp. | reverse complement strand
CCTGTTGCATCTGCACGCGCGAAAAGGGGCTGTAGCGCGCCATTTCGCAGTTCACAAGCAGTTCCGCAAATCCGTTGACCGAGGCTTCGGTGGCTCCCCGTGCCTGGAGCAGTTCCCGAATCTTGTCCTTGCTGAATTCGGAAGTTTCAATATTGAGCCGGGCTTTCAGGTAATTGTGCAGGGCCTTCTCCAGGGCCACGTAAAAGGCCTCTTTATCGCCCAGCACCTTTCGGGCCCGGGAAAGATATTTTCGCGACAGGCGGTTGGCCCTTTTGATTTTCATCCCTTCCACGTCGCGCTCCCGTTTTTCCCGTTTTTTCCGGAACAGGATAAACAGGGGGATGAACGCCAAGGGCCCGAGAAGCCAGAAGAAATGCTGACGGCTTCCAAAGAAGGGCTGCCAGGTGCTGGCAGTGAGGCTCGGTTTGAGCTTGATAAAGTAAAACTGGTCGCCGGTGCGAACCACCGTTTTGGGCTCCGCAGGGGCAGCCTCGGCGGGTGCCGACACGGTGGGCCCTTCCTGAACATGAATCGTGATCTCGTCGGACCTGAGGTGTTCGTACCGCTGGGTCTCCGGGTTGAAATACGAAAAGCTGATTTCCGGTATGGGGTATTTGCCCTGAAAAGACGGGACAATGGTATACGATTCACTCACGCTTCCCTGCATGCCGTTCAGCGTGGTGCGGATGTCTTCGTTGAACTCCGGCTCGTAGACCTCCAGAGAGCTCGGCAGGGTGAGTTTGGGCAGCTGGAAGAGCTTCAGGTTTCCCTTCCCCGCCACGCTTACAGTGGCCTGCAGCGATTCGGACGCATTCAGGGCGTCGCGGCTCGCCTCTACCTTGAAGTCGAAAATGCCCACCGCGCCTGTAAAATCGGCCGGCCGGCCCGATTCGGGAAGCGGCCTGACCTGGATGGAGCGCTTGCCAGCCGAAACGGTTCGGTTGGTGTTTGCGTAGATGCGCTCCCCGAAGAAGTTGCGCCGCTCGGTGGGGACCTCCAGGGAGACCTCCAGGGCGAGGGGCTCGATATCGAGTTCCCCTTCTTTCTGCGGATAGAGCACCACCCGTTTGAGCACCACATAGCGGTAGGGCTGCCCGTCGTACATGCCGTTTTCGATACTGTATTTGCTGAAGGGGATCTCCTGGCTCCAGAAATTGTTGTACTTGGGGTTGTCGAGCGGCCGAAAATTGGAGACACCCACCGAAGAGCTGAAGTAAAGCTTGTACACCACGCTGATGGGCTCGTTCAGGTAGGGGTCTGTCTTGGAGACCTCTGCGATCAGGTGCAGGTTCTGATCGGCCACGTCGTCGAGGGACGACCGCCCGCCGGGCTGGTCCACCGCCTCGGTAATGCTCACCTTTTTCGGGATGGTCTTGTAGGTATTCCCGCCGATTACGATGGAGGCCTGCCCGATGGTGTAGGCGCCCTTTTCCAGAGGGGCCAGCACATACGAATAGGTTTTGGAATACGTGCGCACCCCGTTTATCCAGGAAGAGCTGATCGACTGGGAGGGCCCCATCAAAACGCGGAATCCCTCGAAGTCGGGAGGGATGAAATTATCCCCGTCCCGGTTCATGGTAAAGTCGACCCTGAGCCGTTCGTTTACGCCCAGGCGCTCCTTGCTCAACTCCAGCTCAAAGGATACATCATCCCCGTCTTGCTGGGAAAGCAGTACCGCAGGCGCCATGCAAAAGGCCAGGAGGATGATATGTCTGATCAGCTGTCGCATCTACCAGTCCTTTTCCGCTTTAACCTGGGCTCCCTTCACTTTTTGGGCGTCCAATTTTTCTTTGACTTTCTTCTCCTCATTCTCCATGGCCTGGAGCAGGTTTTCTATCTGCTGGGGCGATAGCTGGTTGGGGCGGGGTTGCTGTGGCTGGTCCTTTTCGTCGGGTTTTCGGTCCTGCTCCTGTTTTTGATCGCCTTCGCCTTCCTTATTGTCTTCCTTTTCGGAATCCCCATCCTGCTGATCCTGCTGTTCTTGCTGGTTATCCTGGCTGTCGCCCTCGTTCTGATCCTGGTTCTGTTGGTCTTGCTGTTCCTGGTCCTGCTGCTCTTTTTCGTCGTCCTGGTCGTTCTTTTGCTGCTCCTGGTCTTTCTTGAGCATTTCCTTGGCCAGGGCCAGGTTATACCGGGTTTCCTCGTCGGCGGGGTTGTTGCGCAACGCCTCCTTATAGGCTTCCACGGCTTTCTGGTAATCTTTTTGTTTCATGTACACATTGCCCATATTGTGATAGGCCTGGTGCTTCTGAGGTTTGGCTCCCGCCCGCTCCCCGGCTTCCTTAAACCGTCCGAAGGCCTCGCCGTAACTCTCCTTGGTGTAGTAGGCGTTGCCCAGGTTATAGGGCGCAACCGGGTTTTCGACGCTCTTCGAGATGGCGCGCCTGAAATTTGCCTCGGCATCTACAAAATCGTTCTCGGCCAGTTCTTCATTGGCCTCGCGGGTAAGGTTTTCGCTTGCCCGCAGGGCTTTGGCATCGAATTGCCCGCCCTCCTGGGCCAGACCCGTCAAGGGTGCGAAGCATAATAGAAAAACCCACGTCCGTCTCATCTAGGCAGCTTGGTTTTCGTTGAACAAATCCAGCTTTTTGAGCCATCCCGTCTTGCGCTCGAGCACAAAGATATCGAGGAACAAAAGGAGCAGGGCCCCGCCGAGGAACCACTGGAACTGATCCTTGAACTCGGCAAACTGCTTCGCCTCGAACTCCATTTTGTCCATTTGCTGGAGCGTTTCGCTTATAAAGGCAACAGCGTCGGCCGTATTGGCGCCGTCGATGTATGCTCCGTTCCCCTCAGAGGCGATTTCGGAGAGCACCTCCTCGTTGAGCCGGGTAATCACCACCTCGCCCTGGGTATCCTTTTTCAGGCTTTCCAGAACGCCGTTCCGCTTGATCGGGATCGGAGCGCCCCTGGTGCTTCCCACGCCGATCGTATAGATCCGTATCCCCTGCTCCAAAGCTTTTTCTATGGCTTCCGGCATACCCCCCTCAGAATGGTCTTCGCCGTCGGAAACGATGAATAACACCCGGTTGGTCTGCTCTTCGTCGTCAAAATAGGTGGCGGCCAGATCGATGGCCTGCCCGATGGCCGTTCCCTGAGACGAAAGCATGTCGGTATTCATGCTTTGCAGGAACATTTTGGCCGCTCCGTAGTCGGTGGTTATGGGCAACTGGGGATAGGCCTGGGCCGCGTAGGCAATAATCCCCACACGGTCGCTGGCCAGTTCGTTGATAATTTCCGAAACCAGGCGCTTGGCCTTTTCGAGCCGGTTGGGGGCAATGTCTTCGGCCAGCATGCTTTTGGATACGTCTACGGCAAAAACGATGTCGACCCCTTCCCGTTTGACCGTTTCAAGTTTGGTGCCCATTTTGGGGTTGACCAGGCCGACCACCAGCAGCGCAAACCCCGCCAGCAGCAACAGGAATTTGAGCTGAGGCTTGAAAAAGGAGCGGTCGGGCGCCAGACGCCTCAGCAGCCGCGCATCTGCAAACCGGCGCTGGGCGCGACGTTTCCATAGCTGGTGGATCACGAACAGCAGCACCAGTACCGGAATAATGCCCAGCAGGTAGAAATACGCTTTTTCGTCCAGTTGAATCATACGGTCTTATATAAAACTGCGGAACAGGCTGTATCGCATCAGCCATTCCAGCAAGAGCAATCCGCCGGCCAGCAGTACCCAGGGTCTGAATTCCTCCTCGTACCGGTAGTATTTGAATTCTTCGATTTCCGTTTTTTCGAGTTTGTTGATCTCCTCGTATATGGCTTCCAGTTCCTCATTGTCGGTGGCCCGGAAATAGCGGCCCCCGGTGGCTTCGGCAATGGATTTTAGCAGTTCTTCGTCTATTTCTACCTGCCGCATCCCGTACCGGAAGGAACCGTCCGGATTGTAGCCGACGGGCGAAAGGGCATTCCCGTTGGTCCCCAGCCCGATGGTATAGGTCTTGATATTGTATTCCAGGGCCAGGTCGGCGGCTGTCTGCGGCTCGATAAACCCGGCGTTGTTGACCCCGTCTGTGAGCAGGATGATGACCTTGGAAACGGAGGCGCTCTCCTTGAGTCGGTTCACCGAGGTGGCCAGCCCCATTCCAATGGCCGTCCCGTCGCTCAGCTGTCCGTAGGTGATTTCGCGCAGGGCGCTCAGAACAATCCCCTTATCGCTGGTAATCGGGGTCTTGGTATAGCTCTCCCCTGCATAGGCCACCAGGCCGATGCGGTCGGTGGGGCGCTTGGCGATGAATTCGGCGGCCACCTCTTTCAGAGCCGAAAGGCGGTTGGGTTTCAGGTCGCGGGCCAGCATACTCGACGAGACATCGATGGCCATCACGATATCGATCCCTTTGGTGGTCTTGGAGCGCGTAGAGACATCCTGTGTTTGAGGGCGGGCCATGGCCACGATCACGGCTGCCAGGGCCAGGAGCCTGAGGGCCGGCAATACCGGGTATAACCGGCCCAGGAGGGACGGTTTTTCAAAGGCATTCAGGCTCGGCATACGCAGGCTTGCCGAAAGCTTCCGGCGTTTGAACCAGTACCAAAGCAAGGCCACCGGCAGCAGGAGCAGCAGCCAGAAGAACTCAGGGTTTGCAAATTCGACAGAGCTCCCGATCATACGATGGTTTTTACTTCTAGGGTTTTCAGGATCCGTTCCACAATTTTTTCGGCATAGTCATCGCCTCGTTCCCAGGAAAGGACCACTTGTTGCATAAAGCCGTTGCCCCCGAAAAGAAGGATGGTGTATTCGCCTTCAATGGAAGCCCCGGAGTCGGGAACCGACAGTCGCGCGGTACCGTACACTTTAATCCCCTTTACGCCCGAAACGGTGGTGAACTCCTCTTGTTTGGTAATGATGTTCCGTGCCCCCGACTGTTCGAGCCGTTTGAGGACTGCCTCTACGCTCATTTCGAAATCGGGTTCTGCCTTCGGATCGGACAGGATGGTGGAGGTGGCCATGATGGAGAGGTTCGCCCGGGGGTTGTCGTAGCTGAATACGGCCATGCTGCGGATCGTTTCCCTGGCCTCGGCCGGCACCTCGACTTCCTTGCGGTAGAGCACCTCAGGCGTTTCCAGGAGGATGGGCGGAAAGCCGTAGGAGCTGGCTACCCACTCCCCTTCCAGCAGCGATTTGGTCGGGGTGCCGAGCACGGTGTCGTGCACCCGCTGGTAGCCGAAATAGCTCACGGCGGCTATCCCGGTCAGGATCAGCAGGCCGGCTATGCTGGCTGCCGCAATCCATATGCGTTTGCGCCGCTTTTGCGCCTTGAGGTCTTCGCGGTATGCTTCCTGTTCCAGCAACTCTTCTTCCGTGGGTTCCGGCAGGGCCTCCCGGGTCTTTACCACAATGAGTTCCACTTCCTTCCGGTCCCTCTCGGCTTCTGCCGCAGGGGGTTTTGATTTGGCAAACTTCACCAGGTCGGCCGTTTCCAGCACTCTCCGGAATTGCCGGAGGGTGTTCTCTTCGAGTTTCAAA
>DATIPV010000101.1:0-2228 GCA_035471525.1 Robiginitalea sp. | reverse complement strand
AGTTTTGCCCGTTCAAAATCCGTTGGAATGCCTCCCTGACAGGGAGGGTTTCGGCTATCTTGGCTTCGATGGCGATCCCCAGGTTCCCGAACTGGGTTAGTTCCCGGAGGGCCGCCAGGTCTTCCGCATACGACTGTACGTCGATCAGGTAGGTGAAATTGGGGATCCCGCTCGGCTGGCTCTCGGTATCGAACTGGGCAATCTCCAGGTTTGTGGCCCCGAACAGGATGGTGGGAAGCGGGAAGGCCTGCCGCTCCCTGAGCATAAGGCTGCTCACATACCCGAAAGCCATAACAAGGTCGGCCTCGCCGGAGGCGAGCTGCTCGTAGTTGGCCCGAGCCTGGTTCAGGTCGAAATCGTTGAAAAGACGGAGCTCGGGCAGGAATTCCAAATGGGCATCTTCCCCCACAACGGCCCGGATCTCTTCCTGGAGACGCCCCAGGATGGCGTTGGACTCCGGGGTGTACCGATCAGCGAGAACCCCGATCTGGTAACGGGGTTTTTCCTGCGCACCAAGCGGGCTGGCCAGAATCATTGCCCCAAGGACAAACGATCTTAAACGGGTCATAGACGGTAGTATGGTCTTACTCCCAAAGGCAGTGTCGCGCCTCTGCGCGACACCCCGGCCAATAAACCAAGGCGGGGAGTGGCAACTGCAATATAAAAAAATTATCCGCGACAGGGAGAACCGGGCCCCGTGCCCATATTATGTGCTAAATTGCAGGGTATGGCAGAGGAACCTTCTTTCCGGTTTACCAACGGGGTGCTGCTCGTGCCCCTGGGCTGGATGCTGGGTATCTGGACGGTCTATTTAATGGAAATCCGCCTGGGGATCAACCTGAATCAATGGGGCGTCTATCCCCGCACCCTGAGCGGCCTGGCAGGGGTAGTTACCGGTCCCTTCATCCACAGCTCTATTAGCCACCTATACAACAACACCCTGCCCCTGGTGATCCTCAGTGCGGCCCTTTTCTATTTTTACCGCCCCATCGCCTGGAAAACCCTGCTGCTGGGCACCCTGCTTACCGGGCTCATCACCTGGACCATCGGCAGGCCCTCCTACCATATCGGCGCCAGCGGGGTCGTTTACCTCCTGGCCAGTTTTATCTTCTTCAAGGGGATTATGTCCAGGTACTACCGGCTGGTGGCCCTGTCGCTGATTGTGGTCTTCCTCTACGGGGGGATGCTCTGGTACATCTTTCCCATTCAGGACGAAATTTCCTGGGAAGGGCATCTGGGAGGGGCCCTGAGCGGACTTTTGCTGGCCTATACCCTAAAGGCACCGCTGCCGGCACCTAAGCGCTATGCCTGGGAAAAGGAAGATTACCGGGAAGAAACCGACCCGTTCATGCGCCATTTTGACGCCGACGGCAATTTCATCGAAAATCCCGACAGGGCAGGGGAGGAGCCTCCGCAAATCAGGTACCATTACCGCGAACGCCGCCGCGATTCGGGCGATCAGGATCCCTGAGGCATTCTTTGGCGGACGGCCTCGTACAGGAATACCCCGCAGGCCACCGAGACATTCAAAGACCCGATTTCGCCTAGCAGCGGGAGCCGGGCTTTCCGGTCGGCTGCCTTGAGCACGGCCGGGGAAATGCCCCGGTCTTCAGCACCCAGAACGATGGCCGTTGGCCCTGTGAAATCTACCTCGTACAGCGACTGGTCGGTTTTCTCGGTTGCCGCCACGGCCTGTACTCCCGCCGACTGCAGGTAGTACAGTGCGTCCAGGAGATGGTCTACCCGGGCGATGGGTACCCGGAACGCGGCCCCTGCCGAAGTCTTTACGGCATCGTCGTTCAGGGGGGCGGCGCCCTTTTTCGGGACCAGCACGGCGTGTACCCCGCAACATTCTGCGGTGCGGAGAATGGCGCCAAAATTCCGGACATCCGTTATGTGGTCGAGCAGCAGAAAGAGCGGCTTTTCGGCCCGACTGAGCACCTCTTCGGCCAGGGGTTCGAAATCGCGGTACTGCACCGGGCTGATCTGTGCCACGGCACCCTGGTGGTTCTGGGGGGCCATTTTCTGAAGCTTTTCGATCGGCACGTACGAGCAGGTGACCCCTTTTTTGCGAAGCGCGTTTTCCAGTTCCCGGAAAAGGTCGCCCTTCAGGCCCCGCTGCAAAAAGACTTTGTAGATGGGAACGTCCGATTGCAGGGCTTCCAGAATGGCCCGCAGGCCGTAGATGGTAGTTTCGTTGGGGGTCAAATCTTCAGTTCTAAGGGTAT
>DATIPV010000100.1:0-10275 GCA_035471525.1 Robiginitalea sp. | reverse complement strand
CTGTCGCATCTTGGGGTGCAGGCAGATCCCGAGGCATGCGGCTGCCGTTACCCAGGGCACCAGTCGCCCGTATGCGGCTATGAATTTCCAGGGTTTGGCTTCCTGCCAGACGGCTATCCATTCTGCCAGGCCATACAGGCCGGCATTGAATTCGAAATTGGAAAACCAGAGCCGAAGCGTCTGCAGGTAATGGGCCCCGAATTCGGGGAAATACAGCGGGTACATGCACCCGAGCAGGACGCCCCCCAAAACCGCGTAGAAAACAAGGGCCCGCTTCCAGCCCAACAAGGGCAGTGCCAGGGGCAGTAGCATCAGGGGCATGAGCTTTACCCCGACAGACAGGGCATAGGGCAGCGCCCCCCACAGCCAGTGGCCCTGTATGAGCAGATACATGGCAAAGATGAAGAAGAACAGCATAACTCCCTCAAAATGCAGGTTGCCGGTCAGCTCTACAATAACCAGGGGGTTCAGGAAATACCAGAAGATCAGGTGCGGAGCCTTGTTCAGCTGCCGGAGCAGCCGGCGCCCGAAATACAGGATACCGAGGTCTGCCAGCACGGTTGTGGCGCGCAGGGCGATTACGCCACCCAAAAGGGATTCTCCGCCCAGGTAGCGGGCCAAACCGAAGAAGTATTGGTTAACAGGGGGGTAATTGCTGAAGTTGCGGGCACTCAGGGCCTCCATCCCCCGGTGCAGCTCCCCGGCCAGGGGGAAGGCCGGCCCGGCCCCCTCCATCCATTGGTCGGGGGTATACAGATACGGGTTGACCCCCCGAATCATCAGGCTGCCATCCCAGAGGAAGCGAAAGTAATCGGGCGAAAGGTTGGGCTCCGCCATCAGGAATACCAGGCGGAACAGGATGCCGGCAGCCACCAGGAACCGGTAGTTCCATTTTTCGAACTGTATCAGTTTGTAGCAGAGAAAAAAAAGCCCGGCCACCAGGGTGAGCAGCTTTACCGAGTCGCTGCGGACCAGGTCGTAGGCAAATGCTGCGTAAAGGCCCATGCTCAGGAGCAGCATCAGCAGGGGAATCCGGTGCAGGTTCCAGAAGGTGAGAAGCGACCTGCTCATTTGGTTGCGTTTGGTTTCGCCCTACAAGTAACTAAAATTTCGCTACAAAACCATACACGCGAGCCGGCCCTTTCAAATGGAAACCGCCGGTTACCCGTGGGCTCCGGCGGTTTGATATTGCGGCAACTGCGGTATGTCAGGCCTTGGCAGTCAGCGATTTGAAAAATACAAAGCCAAACCCAAGGAACAGCATGAAGTGGAAGGGGAACAGCCCGAAGTCGTTCAGCGGAATGGCGCTGTACATCCCGAAGAGGAAGTACACCATCAGGGCGAATTCCAGGATCATGTTCGGGGAGAGCTTCCTGGTCAGGTATTTATTCCCTTTCCAGCTGTCTGTAAGGCTGTTGATATTGAATTTGGGGGTGCGCACGAATTCAGAGCGCTTGCCCATATGGCCTTCCAGCACGGCCACGCTGTTGTGGAGCGAAAAGCCGAGGGCTACCGAGAAAAAGGTAAAGAACAGCTTAATGTAGTCGACAAAACTTTCGAACCCGCTGCCCTGTATGCTCTTGTAGGTAAACCAGTAGCAGATGAACAGGATAATCGTGCTTACGATAAAGAAGCTGGTTACCTCGAAAACCCAGCCCAGGTGGCCGTAGGTGTTCTTGATGTACAGCATGGGGATGCTCAGGACGGCCACGATGAATACAGACAGGAACATGCTGCTGTTCAGCAGGTGCATTACCCCGTGAAACTTGGTCTTGAAGGGGATGTTCTTGGCCCGGATAACGTTCCATACCGTTTTGCGGAAGTTCTCGGCCCCGCCCTTGTTCCAGCGGAACTGCTGGGAACGGGCCGCGCTGATCACCACCGGTAGTTCGGCCGGAGTCTCCACATCTTCCAGGTATTTGAATTTCCAGTTCTTGAGCTGCGCCCGGTAGCTCAGGTCGAGGTCTTCCGTGAGGGTATCGCCCTCCCAGTTACCGGCATCGTAGATGCATTCCTTCCTCCAGATACCGGCGGTGCCGTTGAAGTTGATGAAGTGCCCTTTGGTGTTACGGCCCACCTGCTCCAGGGTAAAGTGGGCATCCAGGGCAAAGGCCTGGATTTTGGTGAGGGTGGAGTAATCGCGGTTGATGTGCCCCCAGCGGGTCTGAACCACGCCGATTTCTTCGTCCTTGAAGTAGGGGACGGTTTTCTTGAGCCAGTCGCTGCCCGGGAGGAAGTCGGCATCGAAAATGGCGATGAATTCGCCCTTGGCGACCTTCAGGCCTTCTTTCAGGGCCCCTGCCTTGTAGCCTTCCCGGTTTACCCGCCTGATGTGCTGTATGTCGAGCCCCTGGTTTTGCAGCGCCTCGATCATGGCCCCGGTCTGTTGCACCGAGTCGTCGGTGGAGTCGTCCAGCACCTGGATCTCCAGCTTGCTCTTCGGGTATTCGATTTTGGCGATGTTTTCGAGCAGCCGCTCCACTACGTATTCTTCGTTGTAGATGGGCAGCTGAATGGTGACGAAGGGAATCTCCTTCGGGTCCAGCAGGTTGAACTTGGGGGCCTCCTGGTTGCGGCGTTTGTGGCCCAGGTAATTCACCAGCAGGTTGAGCTGTGAAAGGCTGTAAAAGAAAATCAGCAGCAGTGCCAGGCTGTAGATCGCAATAATCAGGTAAGTGAGTGTTAGTCCCATATATTATTTAAAACTGTATTTAAAAATCCAACCCAAGATTTTTACGCCGGCAAATATAGTTCCTTTTACGGTTCCCGACACCTTGGATACCCCAATTCTTTTTTTGTAACGCACTGGGATTTCGGTATATGAGAGTTTATGCTTTAATGCCTTCAACTGCATTTCCACCGTCCAGCCGTAGGTCTTGTCTTCCATCTGCAGCTTTTTCAGGGCGTCGGCCCGTATGGCGCGGAAAGGGCCCAGGTCCGTAAACCGGGACCGGAACAGCATCCGCATCAGAAAAGTTGCAAGCCAGTTGCCAAAGACCTGTTGGGGGGTCATCGATCCGGGTTCCCGAAGCGCCTTGCAGCGCGCCCCTATCACCAGCTCGGCCCTGCCTTCCAGGATGGGCGCCACCAGTTTCGGGAGTTCCTCGGGGTAATCGGAATAATCACCGTCCATAAATACGATAATATGGGGCGGTTTGGATTTTTCGAATACATAATTTACACCTTTCTGGCAGGCGTAGCCGTAACCCATGCGGGATTCGTGCAAAACGGTGGCCCCGGCAGCCCGGGCCGCCTCGGCCGTTCCGTCGGTGGAGCAGTTGTCTACCACAACGGTTTCGCGCACCAGGCCGGGGACCTCCGAAAGGACCGCGCCGATGGATGCCGCTTCGTTGTAGGCAGGAATAATCAGGTCGATGTTTTTCATTACAGTTGGGTTGCCGCCCTGCAAAAGAAAGCAATCCTGTTCAATTCAGGCGTCCTTTTGCAGCTGCTGCAGCAGGTCTATCTCGGGGGCAGACATCGTTTCTGGGGAGGCGATGCGGTTCTTTAAGGGGCCGTTTTCGAGCCGGAGCACCCCGCGCGGGCACACGGCCGAACAGATACCGCACCCCACACAGCTGGCCCGCACGATGTTCTCGCCCCGCTGTGCATAGGCGCGCACATCGATGCCCATTTCGCAGTAGGTGGAGCAATTCCCACAGGAAATGCACTGCCCGCCGTTGGTGGTAATGCGGAAACGCGAGAGGAGCCGTTGCTGCAGGCCCAGGATGGCGGCCATGGGGCATCCGAAACGGCACCAGACCCGGCTGCCGAATATCGGGTAGAAGCCGGTGCCGATCACCCCCGAAAAGATGCTTCCGATCAGGAAACTGTACGATTTGCGGAGCGTCTCGGATTTGAAGAGGAAAATATGCTGGCTGTCGCTCAGGAAGTGGAAGCCGATCAGGGCCAGTATCACCACAAAATATGCCCAGGCCCCGTATGTTGCATCTTTGCGCAGCTCGCGGCGGCGGAATACCATCACCCAGGCAAAGACTGCGGTGAGCAGGCCGGCCGTGCCCAGCAAAAACTGCGGCCGGCTCAGCCAGTACCTGCTGTTGTCGGGCCCGAGGTAGGAATAGACCACGGCCGTGGTCATCAGCACCACAAATACCAGTACGCTGTAGATGACCCATCGCTCCACTTTCCAGGCAAAAAGGCGTTTGTCGCTCAGTTGCCGGAAGGGGTCGCCGGCCGTCTCGGCCAGGCCCCCGCATCCGCACACCCACGAGCAATACCAGCGCTTCCCGTAGAAATACGTGAGCAGCGGGCTGATTACCAAAACAGACAGGATGCCAAAGAGGAGCAGGACCAGGCCGATGTTTCCCGCGCCGAGAAAGGCGCTGATCCGGTAACCCTCAAAATGGTAATAGTTCAGCGGCCAGATGTTCTTGAGGTCGTAATAGGGCAGGTCGCCGTTCAGGCGGGCCATGACCTCCGGGATGATGAAGGCGAAGGCCAGCTGGAAGAACATAACGCTGAAGGTCCGCAGCACCTCGTACCGGTTGTGGCGGTATTTCCAGATGAATTTGATGCCGAAGGCCAGGATGGCCAGGGTGTACAGGGCTCCGTACACGAACCATTGGCTCGCAGGGTTCCCGCTCAGGGCATGGCTGAGCGGGTCGAAGAGGGCAATGAGGCCCCGGTTGGGCCCGTCGGCCGTCTGCCCTAGGTAGTGCGGGTAAAAATAGAGGACGATATAGAAGCCCGTGAGCAGGATCCCCAGCCCCCAGGCCCAGAGCCCGCGGCCCGAAACCGATTTGAACCAGACCCCGTCGTTGCGGATGCCCGGGGGGTGTGCGGCATACAAAGCGTGGCTGTACCAGACCACCCCCGCCAGTATCAGCCCCAGGGAAATACCCAGCCAGGCCGCCCGGTTCGGAAACGAAACACCGAAAGCGGCCAGCAGCAGGATAAACAGCCCGGAAAAACCCGCAAATACCGCGAGGCGCTGGGCAAGGCTCAGCGCCTGGGGCGGCCCTCCGGCCAGAGACATGGATCGCAAGGCCTTCATGAGGTTTGGAGTTGATTTTGTTCAAAGGCAAGCCGGATCTGCCGGCACCAATCGCTGTGAAATTCGGGGTCGAACAAGGCTTCCCGCAGGCGGGCAACCACAGCGCTTATCGGGAGCCGCTCGCTGAGCCACCGGTCGAACACCTCGTGGCGCAGGCGAATCCCGAGTGCATTTATCCCGAGCAACCGGCCATCGCTGCTCTGGTAGGCAACCGTAAGGCTAACCGGTTTTTCGGGATGGCGCCAGTGGAACTGGGCCTCATCGTCTCCCCTGGAATGCGCAGGGGAGACCCATCCGTAGGTGTGGTATTCGACATCCAGGAATTTGGCCGAGTTGAACCAGTGGCCGGGCCGGTATTCCGCGGGCTGGCCGCAAAGGCTTTTCGCGACGGTTTCCCCCATCATGCGGCCCGTGTACCAGACGGCCTCCACCGGATTTCGCCGGCCTATGGCCTCCCTTTGCTGGGCACAGTCGCCGATGGCGTAAATGCCGGGCAGGTTGGTTTCCAGCCTGCGGTCGACCAGCACCCCCCGGTCCAGGTCGATCCCCGACCCCTTCAGGAAACCGATATTCGGCGAAACGCCTGCCGTGAGGCCCACCAGGTCGCAGGGCAGGGTCTCTCCCGCATCGGTTACCACAGCCCCCACGCGCCCGTCTTCCCCGGCGAGAACTTCCCGGAGGCTGGTATTCAGGCGCAGGTCGATATGGTGCTGGCGGATGTGTTCGTTGAGCAGGGCCGAGTCGCAGTCGGGGAGCACCCCGTTCCAGAAACTCGATTCCCGCACCAGAAAGGTCACGGCGATGTCGCGGCTCCGCAGCATCTCGGCCAATTCGATGCCGATAAGGCCTCCCCCGACGATTACGGCATGCCGGCAGGTGTTTTTGTCGGGGGCGTTTTTTTCCAGGAGGGCGAGGTCTTGCAGGGAATACAGCCCCTGTACCCCCTCCAGGTCCTGTCCCGGCCAGCCGAACTTGTTGGGGCTCGACCCTGTGGCGATCACGAGCCGGTCGTAGGCGATTTCCCGCCCGTCGTCCAGTATCAGGGAGCGGGTGGCGGGGCGCACCGCCCCGACCCGCGCCCGGATGCGGTCAATGCGGTTGCGCGACCAGAACGCATCCTCGTAGGGCTTGGTCTGCTCCAGGGTAAGATGTCCCATATAGACGTACATCAGGGCCGTGCGGGAAAAGAAGTAGTCCGATTCGGCCGAAATAAGGGTTATCCGGTGGTCGGAGCGCTTGCGGATGTGGCGTGCGGCCGTGACCCCGGAAATACCGTTCCCTATAATGGCTATATGCATGGCTGGCAGATGCTGGTTGGTATTTCAGTCGCAGGGAAAATAAGAACTTTACGCGAGGCAGCGGTGGGACGGGCCCAAAAACTGTATCTTTAATTCCGTCAAACCTCCAGACATGTACAGAATTGCGCCAGTATTGCTCCTAGTCCTGTTTGTCTCGTGCAAGGCGGCCGGGGTGGCCAAGATCAACGGCGTCAGCTTTGTGGCCTCGGGCGAGGCGGTTAGCCAGGCCCACGTAGATCCGGTCCTCGGCATTTATGCCGGCCATGCCGCCGTTATGCCCTACGGGTTTATCCGCGAACCGGAAAGCCCAGAAATCATTTTCAATACCGACGGGCAGATGTACGGCGAAACCCGTGCCGGGGCCGGGCAATATATCGAGCTGCTTCACCGCAACGGCATCGAGGTAATGCTGAAGCCCCAGCTGTGGATCTGGCGCGGACTCTTCACGGGCGAGCTGACCATGAAATCGGAAGAAGACTGGAGGCGGCTGGAAACCGCCTATACCGACTTTATCCTTACCTACGCCACCCTGGCCGAGGAAACCCATGCCGAATTGTTCTGCATTGGCACGGAACTGGAAACTTTTGTGAAATCGCGGCCCGAATACTGGCACGGGCTCATCCGGCAGGTGCGCGAGCGTTACAGCGGGCAGATCACTTATGCCTCCAACTGGGATGAATACGAAGAGGTCCCCTTCTGGGAAGAACTGGATTTTATCGGCATCGACGCCTATTTTCCCCTTTCCGGGGAACGAGAACCCTCGGTGGCGGCCCTGCGGGAAGGATGGCTGCCCTGGAAAGAGGCCATACGGGAATTGTCGCTGCGCCTGGACCGCCCGGTTTTGTTTACCGAATACGGATACCGGAGCATGGATTACACTGCCAAAAAGCCCTGGCTGGTCGACCGGAACGAGGAGCGGGTGAACCTGCAGGCCCAGTCGAATGCCAAAAAGGCGCTCTTTGAGGAATTCTGGAGCGAACCCTGGTTTGCAGGCGGGTTCCTGTGGAAATGGTTCATCAACTATCCCTTGTCGGGCGGGCCGCTCGACAACCGCTTCACTCCCCAAAACAAGCCCGCAGAACGGGTCATACGGGAATATTACCGCCGCAATCGCTGATAGCCCCCGCTTGCAAGTTGGCAACTTTTTTGATAACCTTTGTAAAACACTTTTGGTGATGGGGTACGCCAAATTCGCACTTTTTCTGGGTTTCTTCGGGCTGTGGGCTGCCGCACTGCGCAGCCAGGACACCCTATTGCAGGTGGTTGCCGAACCCGGCGACGGGGTGTATTCCCTTTTGCGCAAGCACGGCGCCGACCCGGCCCGCACCCTGGCCGATTTCCTGGTGCTGAACCAGCAGCGGATGCGGGGAGGCACCGGCCTCTATGAAGGGTCCACCTATCTGATCCCGGTGTTAAAGGCAGCACCCGAACCGGAAGACGCCGTTCCGGTTGCCGAGGAGACCGGCCCGGCCGCTTCTGCCGTCTACGAAATATTCGGGTCCGATTACGCCGAGGTGGCGCCTGAGAGCTCCCGGCTGGAGAACACGGTCTACTATCTGATTTCAGGCCACGGAGGCCCCGATCCGGGGGCTATGACGGGCTATGGAGATTCGCAGATATCGGAAGACGAATACGCCTACGACGTAACCCTGCGCCTGGCCCGAAACCTGATCGCCAACGGGGCTGTGGTGTATGTGATCGTCCGCGACCCCGACGACGGCATTCGCGATGCGCGCATCCTGGAAATGGACAGGGACGAAGTGGTGTATCCCGACCAGCCAATCCCCCTGAATCAGGTGGCCCGCCTCAAACAACGCGTCGATGCGGTAAATGGTTTGTACCGGGAAAACGCAGGAAAACACCAGCGCCTGGTGGTTACCCATGTAGACAGCCGGAGCCAGGGACAAAACATCGACGTGTTCTTTTACTACCACGAAAAAAGTAAATCGGGCAGGAAGCTGGCAGAGAGCATCCACGAGACCTTTCGCAGGAAATACGCCCAATACCAGCCCAACCGACTGTATTCGGGCACCTTCGAAGACCGCAGCAATCTATATGTGGTAAAAAACACGCTGCCGGCCACTGCCTTCATCGAGATCGGCAACATCCGGAATGCCCGCGACCAGAAGCGTATTCTGGACCCTGACAACCGCCAGGCCCTGGCCAACTGGATCTGCGAGGGGATCATTCTCGACTACGAGACGCACTGAGCTATTTCAGGGCAATATTCCGCTGGTAATACCGGTAAAGAGATTCAGGACGGCTCCCCACCCATTTTTTGAGGTGAATCACCGCAAAGTGGAATTGCAGGCGCAGCGTGCCAACCTGCCGGTACCTGCGGGCCGAGGTGGTAACCGCCCCGGGCAGCACCCTGAAACCGTATCGGCCGTAGATGCGGCCGATTAGCTCGTTGTCTTCGTAGATGCGATACGCTTCGTTGTAGCCTCCCAATTCCTTAAACCATTGCGCAGGCAGAAAGAGCGACTGATCGCCGCCCCGGCAAAGGGGCCAGTTCAGGCGGGTAAACCAGGCAAAGAATCTCAGCATATGCCCTTGCTCATCGAAGCGGAGCCGGAAGCACCCGGCTGCCGGCCTCCCGGCCTGGGCAGCTGTAATCAGCGCGTCATAACCCGCGGGCGGATAAGTGTCGGCGTGCAGAAAGTACAGCAGGTCTCCCTGAGCGTTGCGGGCGCCGGCATTCATCTGCCGCGCCCTGCCGGTCTCAGAATGGATTACCCGTGCCCCGAGCGATTCTGCGACTGCAACGCTCTGGTCGCTGCTCCCCCCGTCGACCACCAGAATTTCGCACAGGGCATCGGCATGTGCCTGTTCCTGCAGGTAGGGCAACAGTCTCCGGAGGCCCTCCTCCTCATTCAATACGGGGATGATCAGGCTGATCCGGCTCATGGTCGGGGGGCCTGGTTGAGGTTCCAGTCATAAGGCAGAAAGCGTATGCGGCTGCCCGGCTCCAGCGGGGTGTCCAGGTAGGCATTCAAAAAAGCGGGCAGGCTGCCCGATGCGCCTTCGAAATCGCTTCGGTACCATTTGAAAAGGCGCGACAGGGCGGCAGACCCGGGTTGAATCCGGTTTCGTGCCGGGTCGTTTATAAAGCTGCGGGCCGCCTCCTCGAGCTGGGCATCCAGCCCCTGTTCCGTAAAGGCATGGGGTTGCAGTACCGGACAGGAAACGGAGGCACAGTTCAGGGCAAAATGGATCCGGGGTTCGCCCATCTTGCGCAGCACCTGATGTTCTATGACGTCCAGGCTGTAACCCTTCCCGCCGATCGAAACCAGCTCGCGGCCCCATGGATCGGGCAGGTCGCGGATGCTGCGAAGCGGGTAGTGTTCCAGTACCAGTCTGACGGTCAGGGCGTTGTACAGGTTGATGAAGTAGGCCAGCCGCCGGTCGCGGGCCCAGGCAGAATCCGGAACTCGGGTACCCAGGTCGGCAATGTAGGCATCCAGTTGCTCCCGCTCCCCGGCAAAACCGGGATAGTCTACCGTCCCGTCGGCCCGCACGTGTCTCTGCAGCAAACGGTCCCAGGCTGTGTGCCCGGGTTCCGGGGCATCGGCCTGCGCCTGCAAACCGATCAGGGGGGCGCAGGCAAAAATGGCTATCAGCAACGGGGCACAGAAACGGGCAGGCATAGGGTTCAGGTTTAGAGGGGAGGAGTCAGCAACAGCCTCCCCCGTTGTAATGCCACGTGCTTTCGCTCACGAAGATATCCCCAGAGGCGCGCTGCAGGGCGGCAGCGGTCTTGTCGCAAACTGACAGGGGCTGGTTCGGCAAAAGCACGTGGCCTTTTCCATCGTCGAAATAGGGTTCTTTTCCATAGTAAAGGGCAGTTTTCCCGGTAAAGATGCAGGGGCCGTCTTCGGGCATCGGGTCTTTGATGGCGGCCACCTCCACCGATTCTATGGGCACCAGGCGTTGCACCGGGTAATGATTGGGGCTCAGCACCCG
>DATIPV010000099.1:0-3089 GCA_035471525.1 Robiginitalea sp. | reverse complement strand
CACCCCGATTTCCATTCCCATACCGAGAAGATCATCGGCAACTGGTTCCGCAAGACCGGGAGGCGGAACCAAATTATCCTCGCCTCCAAAATCGCCGGCCCGGCATCCTTCACCAAGTTCATACGCACCGAAGGCTACAGGCCCGGGTCCCTGAGGGAAGCCGTCGACTCCAGCCTGGCAAGACTCCGCACCGACTATATAGACCTGTACCAGCTACATTGGCCCGAGCGAACGACGAATTATTTCGGAAAACGCGGCTACCAGGCCGACCCCGGAGACCATTGGGAAGACAATATCCACCAGGTGCTCGAAACCCTGGGGGCGCTGGTGAAGCAGGGGAAGATCCGACATGTGGGGCTTTCCAACGAGACCCCCTGGGGGGTGATGCGCTTTCTGGAAGAGGCCAAAACGCATCCGGACCTGCCGCGCATGATCACGCTTCAGAACCCATACAGCCTCCTGAACCGGCAATTTGAAGTGGGGTTGGCCGAGATTGCCCACCGCTCCCGCATAGGGCTGCTGGCCTATTCGCCCCTGGGCTTCGGCACGCTCAGCGGCAAGTACCTGCACGGGCAGCAGCCAGAAAAGGCCCGAATCACCCTGTTCCCGAACTACCGTCGCTACAGCGGGGAGATGGCCGTTGCGGCTACCGAGGCCTACCAGGAACTCGCCGGGCGCCACGGCCTGAGCCTGGCCCGCATGGCCCTGGCTTTCGTGAATACCCGCCCGTTCCTCACCTCGAACATCATCGGCGCCACTACCCTGGAGCAGTTAAAAGAAAACGTGTCCAGCATGGACCTGGAATTGAGCGGGGAAGTATTGAAGGAAATCGAAGCCGTACACGGGCTGTATCCGAACCCGGCGCCCTGATCTAGCCAAACAGGGCGCTGACCAGCTCTTCCACCTTGCCCACTTTCCGGATTTCTATAGCCGTTTTTTTAACGGAAAGGGAGGTGTTGGCAGCGATGTAAACGGTCGAGAACCCCAGCTTTTCGGCTTCCCCGATACGCTGGTCGATACGGGGTACCGGACGAATCTCCCCCGCCAGGCCCACTTCGGCTGCAAAACAGACGTCTTTGGGCACCGGGATATCGGCATTGCTGGAGAGGATGGCTGCCAGGACGGCCAGGTCAATGGCCGGGTCGTCTACCTGTATGCCGCCCGTAACGTTCAGGAAGACATCTTTCGCTGCCAGTCGAAAACCGGCCCTTTTTTCCAGGACCGCCAGCAGCATGTTGAGCCTTTTGGCCGGGAAGCCGGTAGCCGAGCGCTGCGGGGTGCCGTACACGGCCGAGCTCACCAGGGCCTGTATCTCGATGAGCAGGGGGCGCATGCCCTCGAGGGTGGCTGCCACCGCGGTCCCGCTCAGCGATTCGGGATTCTGGGAGATCAGTATCTGGGATGGGTTTGCCACGGCGTGCAGCCCGTCTCCCTTCATTTCGTAGATCCCGAGCTCTGAGGTGGATCCGAAGCGGTTCTTGAGCGCCCGGACGATCCGGAACAGGTGGTTCCGGTCGCCTTCGAACTGCAACACGGTATCTACCATGTGCTCCAGTATCTTGGGCCCCGCTATATTACCGTCTTTGGTGATGTGCCCGATCAGCAGTACCGGGGTATGGGTTTCCTTGGCGAATTTGATCAGCTCGGCCGTGCATTCGCGAATCTGGGATACGCTGCCCGCTCCGGCTTCCAGGTAGTCGGAATGCAGCGTCTGAATGGAGTCCACGATCAGCAGCTCGGGCTGCAGGGCCTCCACCTGCCTGAAAATCCGGCTGGTGTTGGTCTCTGTAAGCAGGTAGCAGGCATCTGCCTCCGGACTGACGCGCTGGGCCCGCATGGCGATTTGTTCCTGGCTTTCCTCGCCCGAAACGTACAGGGTCTTCAGGGGAAGGTTCAGGGCGATTTGCAGGAGAAGGGTGCTTTTTCCAATGCCGGGTTCGCCCCCGATCAGGATAAGCGAACCGGGCACGATGCCCCCGCCCAGCACCCGGTCGAATTCCGGGTCGCCACTGGGAATCCGGTGTTGCTGGTCCGGGCTTATTTCGCTTACGCGCAGGGGCCGGGAAGCGCGCTGGGGGGCGGCCTCGCTTTTCCAGTCGGCTTTGGAAGGTTTCTCCAGCAACTCCTCTACCAGGGTATTCCACTCCTTACAGGAAGGGCACTGCCCCACCCATTTCGGGTACTGGGCACCGCAGTTCTGGCAGAAATAGGCGGTTTTTATCTTGGCCATACAGCATCGGGCTCGAAGGGCTAAAGATAGCCCCGGCCGATCGAATTACCAAGCAGGAAAAAGGGAGGCTGCTTTGTGGGTCAATAGCCGAAATCGGCCTTCAGGGCATCCATTTTTTCAAGGGCCAGTTCTTTGGTCAGGAAATCGATTTCCTGCATCCCGAAGGCCTTCTCAAAAGTCCTCAGGGCTTTTTTGGGCTCGCCCATCTGTTCGTAGTACTCTCCTTCGAAGTAGAAACCGAGCATGGTTTCGGGGTACTCCTGCTTGCAGAGGTCCGACAGCGGTTTCAGGGACGCGTAGTCCTGTTTTTTGCGGATGCCTGCATATACAGCCATTATATCGTTGAGCTCCACGCTCTTGCGGAATCCGAACAGGGTGTAGATCATCTCGTATTTGGTTTCCAGGTAGCTGAATACGGGTTCGTCGGAGGGCAGCAATTTCTCACGGTACTCCTTCGGGCTTATCGGCTTGAACATTTCGAAGGTCCGGTCCCAGGCCTTGCCGATCCCGTAGGTAGCCACTGAAATATCGTTGGCGGCGTCGTACCGGTCGTAATAGTAGTACAGGCCGTCTTTTTCGATTTGCTTCAGGTTGCTGTCCAGGGAGGCGATCCGGGAAAGGTCCTCGCTGGGCACCCCTTCGGTGATCAGGTGATAGAAGATCGGGCCTCCGAGTTCGGAAAGGCGGGCCGGCACCCGCGACTCCATCTCGGGGGCCAGCAGGGGCGAAATGCTCACATAGGCATTAAAGAGGGATTGTTCCTTGAACAAATAAAAATTCCCGAAGTTCGCCGTGATGTCGTAGCCCACGAACATTTTGAAGGGAGCTACCCGGTAGGCGCTAACCATATAGGGAATAA
>DATIPV010000098.1:0-9411 GCA_035471525.1 Robiginitalea sp. | reverse complement strand
CACCTCGGCGGGGTCCTTTTTCCAGAAGTGCTCCATGGTCAGGTAACCCAGGGCAGTGTGCTGCTGGGTGGAACGAAAGCCTTCCATGTCTTCGAGGTCAAAAGCCACGTAGTCGGCCCCGGTCGAACGGGCGGCTGCGGTGCTGGCGGCAAGCTCCCCGCTGCTGATCTTCCGGAAGATCTCCGGGTCGTCAAAGCGGAAGAACCAGGTGGGCGAAGGGGGCGGCCCCTGTGCCAGGCTAACGTCATTCGGCCCGAAGTCGTGGAGGGTATACTGCTTTTCACGGCCGGCGGCATAGGGGTGTTCGGTGCGGCGTACCTGCACGTGCCACCACTGTTTTCCGATCCGGATGCCAAAATCGGCATCCAGGGCCATGGGATCGTGCCGGTAGCTTTCCACGAATTCCTGCAACAGGGGTTCGATGTCGGGTTCCGCGGCAGGTTGCTGGGCGTTAAGTCCTCCGGCGATCAGGCCACAGAACCCGGCCGCCAACATGATTTTTTTCATTGAAAATGGTTTCATGATTTTCTGTTTTTAAAGGGTTGTTTGCCCCAGAGACGAAAGGGAATGCCCTGCTGTTACTCGTAAAATCAGGGTTTGGGGCGAATGGAGGCTATTTGGGGCGAATGGGATTTTAGCCCTCGGGGTTGGCCGCCTGCAGCCGTTGCAAGACGGCTTCGCGATACGAGCGCGACACGCGGATGGGGGTCTCTACCCGGTCCAGGTAAAGCTCCATGGGGTTCCCCCCGGCGAACGAACGCACCTGGCGCAGGTTCACGACATAGGAGCGGTGGCACCGGATCAGGTCTGCGGCGCCTGACTGCTCCAGGATTTCGGCCAGGGTAGCGCGCAGCAGTTCTTTTTTTAGGGTACCGCCCCTAAGGTAAAAGAGGGCCACGTAATTGTCCTGGGCCTGGGCATAGCGGAAGTCCGAAGCTGCAATCGAGAGGCGGTCGCCACTCCCCTGCCCTTCGAAGTGGATGAGCCGGTCCGGAGCAGCCTCCCACTGCACATGCATCTGCCGGAAACGGCGGTTGAGGGCCTGATAGTGAAAATAAAAGAAGGTGCCCACCAGCGGAAAGACCAAAACCTCGGCGCAATTGCCCATAAAGGCGAGGGCACTCCCGAAATGGAAATCGTGCCAGTCGCCAAGCCAGTTGTACAGCAAGAAGTTGCCCAGTCCGATCACCCCCAGCAGCGCCACGGACCAGACCCCTACTTCCCGCCAGCGCGCCCGCTTTAACAACCGGGGTTTTACCCATTCTTCCATCGCCCAGGCCAGTACCGTGGTAAGCAGCATGAAATGGGCCATCTCCCGCAGGAACTCCCAGGTGTACTGATGTTGGGGGTTGTGGTTATCCACGCCAAAGGGCAGGAAGATAATCAGAAAGAGATAGATGAAGACCCCCAGAGCCACGCTTACGGCCCGCCGGTAACTGGCAGACAGGTAGAAATCAAAGTTGGAGGCGGCCGGCACAGCAGGGTTTTTCAAGAAAGATAATTATTTTGGGGGAATTGGGCCCGCCGATCTCCATCGGGAACTGAGCGAAGGGATGCTTCCCTACTGCCCAAAAAATATGGCCTTCTTGCAGGGATCCTGCAGAAGGCCATTATAGTTTTGATTTGGGGGGCGCCCGCCCCTACCTCCTCCGATACGAGCCGGAGCGGCCTGAGCCGTTGCGGCCCGGTTTCCGGTTCGAAAAGAACTCCTGTTTGCGGCGTTGTTTTTCCCGTTCGAATGCCTGCTTCTCCTGGGTGTTCATGGGGCGGTCGGTCTGCGGAAAGGGGTGGTTGTCCACCTGTTCGATCTCCAGGCCGATGAGCTTTTCAATATCGCGGATGTACTCGTTTTCTTCCGGTTCGCAGATCGAAATGGAGGTGCCTTCCTCCCCGGCCCGGCCCGAGCGGCCGATGCGGTGCACGTAGGTCTCGGAGATATTCGGGATATCGTAGTTGATCACATAGCGCAGCTGGTCGATATCGATGCCACGGGCAGCAATGTCTGTAGCAACCAGCACCCGCACGTATCCGTCCTTGAAGTCGCCCAGGGCCTTCTGGCGCTGGTTCTGCGATTTGTTGCCGTGCAGGGCGGCCGCGTTGATGTGGTGCTTCTTGAGGTGGCGCACGATCTTGTCAGCCCCGTGCTTGGTGCGGGCAAAGAGCAGGACCTGGTCCATGTCAGGGTCTTTCAGGATGTGGAGCAGCAAAGCCCCTTTATCCGATTTGTTCGTGTAGTACAGGTATTGCTGGATGGTCTCGGCGGTGGAGGAAACCGGGCTTACGGCCACCTTTACCGGGTTGTTCAGTATTTTGCGCGAGAGCTCTACGATGGTTTCGGGCATGGTAGCCGAAAAGAAGAGAGACTGCCGCTTTTCGGGCAGTTTTGCCAGCAGCTTGCGGATGTCGTGGATAAAGCCCATATCGAGCATGCGGTCGGCCTCGTCGAGCACAAAGTATTCAATGTCTTTCAGGGAGATGTAACCCTGGTCCATCAGGTCGAGCAGCCGCCCGGGGGTAGCCACCAGGATATCTACTCCCCTGCGGAGGGCGTCGGTTTGTTTGCCCTGCCCGACCCCGCCGAAAATCACGGTGTTGCGCAGGCCGGTGTGCCGTCCGTAAGCGGTAAGGCTTTCGCCGATCTGAATGGCCAGCTCACGGGTGGGAGTAACGATCAGGGCCTTGATCTGGCGGGTGTGGTGCCGGCCCCCGGTTTTTACGTACAGGTGTTGCAATATGGGCAGCGCAAAGGCGGCCGTCTTGCCGGTGCCGGTCTGGGCGCTGCCCAGCACGTCGCGCCCCTGGAGCAGGGGCGGAATGGCCTGCTGCTGTATGGGGGTGGGGTGTACGTACTTCTCGTGTCGGAGCGCCTTCTGA
Organism: Robiginitalea sp.; assembly: GCA_035471525.1. Lineage (GTDB taxonomy): Bacteria > Bacteroidota > Bacteroidia > Flavobacteriales > Flavobacteriaceae > Robiginitalea. The sequence goes on along the minus strand of DATIPV010000098.1, from coordinate 6,537 downwards.
AGGGGCTCAATCAGTTCCAGTTGTTCAAATGTCATGGGATAAATTTTAAGATCCCGAAGTGAAGACAAGCCGGAACCTTTTTTGGTGAATAAAAGCGCGAAGGTAGGCTTAATTTGTGGGTTTCACCCTGTATTGGGAATTAATTGGGAGTTTAAGGCTTGTTGCCCCCCTTCCAAAGCAGCCACACCGCCAGGGACATTTCCCCCACGATACTGGGAATGGCCACCCCGGCCAGCAGCAGGTCGGCCCAGGCCTGGTAATCGGCCAGCAGGAAATGGGCGGCCGTATCGGCCATGTACATAACGCCCGCCAGGAAGAGGAAGATGGCGATCCACTTCGGCCTTCCCAGAATTTTGCCCAGCAATATCAGGTGGATGCCGAAAAAGAACAGGCCCACGAGCCAGATGGTGTTAAACCGACCCACCCGCAGCAGCATCTCTTCGGCCGAAGTAAGAGCCAGCACCTCCGGGAGGGCGAAGACGGCCACGCCCATGATGGCCGCATGCATCATCCGGAACAGGGTACTCAGGCCCGACAGGGCGTGGCCCCGGTACAATTCATACAGGGCCCAGGCCACCACCACGTCGAAAACGACGGTTATCATGAAGGCCAGGATGCCGAAGCGTACCGTCAGGGGTTGCTGCCCCACCGTGCCCAGGGGGTCTTGCTCCAAAGATTCCAGCACGAAGAAATTGGCGAAGATGGCCGCGAAGAAAATGACGAGGTAGCTGCCGCCGGCGGTTAAAGCCAGGTTTCTGGACGAAATCATTGAGAAGGTTATCAGTGTTTACCCCCCAAATATCGTGGTTTTATTAAAAAGTAAGTGTCGGAAGGAAATGGAGTGTCCCTGAAGTTCCTGATTGATAATTTCCAAAATTCCCGCAATGCGCTTCCTTTACCTATACGACTGGCAGTTGGAAATTTCGCTTAAGGAAGCGCAACGGGCAACAGGGAGCGGCCCCCTGCCCCGAGCCACGAATGTCCTGTTTGCCTCCCTTGGCAAACGGCTTTTTGGGTAGTATCCTACCAACCTATTTCGTATCTTGAACCCGCTAACTGACAAACCCATGAAAAGAGCACTACTCCTGGCGCTGCTGCTGGCGGCATTCCCCCTTTTTTCCCAAAAATTCGACGTTTCACTGGCCGGTGACCTGAAGCCCCGCAGCATTGGCCCGGCCGGGATGAGCGGGCGGGTCACCGCCATAGACGTGGTAACCTCCGAGCCCGACATCATGTACGCGGGCACGGCCTCCGGGGGCTTGTGGAAATCGACCTCGGGCGGCATCAAGTGGGAACCCGTCTTCGACAAAGAGGTAACCGCCTCCATCGGGGCAGTGGCCATTCAGCAGAGCAACCCTTCCGTAATCTGGGTGGGCACCGGGGAGGGCAACCCCCGCAATTCGCTCAACGGGGGCAACGGGGTGTACCGCTCCCTGGACGGGGGCCGCTCCTGGCAAAACGTGGGCCTGGAACAGACCCGCCACATCCACCGCATCCTTATAGACCCCACCGACCCCAACACCGTGTATGTGGGGGCCATCGGCTCGCCCTGGGGGGAGCATCCCGACCGGGGCGTCTTCAAGACCACTGACGGCGGGCAGCGCTGGGAAAAGATCCTCTTTGTGAACAACAAAACGGGGGTGGGCGACATGGTAATGGACCCCTCGAACCCGAACAAGCTGCTGGTAGGCATGTGGGAGCACCGGCGCTGGCCCTGGTTCTTTGAATCGGGCGGCCCGGGCAGCGGCCTGTATATGACCCACGACGGGGGCAAAACCTGGAAGCAGCTCACGGCAGCGGACGGCCTGCCCGAAGGCGAGCTGGGCCGCATTGGCCTGGCCATCGCCACCAACAAGCCCAATGTTGCGTACGCCCTGGTGGAGGCCAAGAAGAACGCCCTCTACCGCTCCGGCGACGGGGGCTTCTCGTGGAAAAAAGTGAATGAGAGCGAAGATATCGGCGACCGGCCCTTCTATTACTCCGACCTCTATGTAGACCCCGAGAACGAGAACCGGGTTATCTCCTCCTTTTCCAACGTGAACGTCTCGGAAGACGGGGGACGGAGCTTCAGGGGGTTGATGCCTGCCTATGACGTATCGAACGGCATCCACCCCGACCACCACGCCCTCTGGATCCACCCCAGCGACGGGCAGTTTATGATAGACGGCAACGACGGGGGGCTGAACCTGAGCCGTGACGGCGGCAAAACCTGGCGTTTTGTGGGAAATCTGCCGTTGGCCCAGTTCTACCACATCCGCACCGACAACGATCTCCCCTACCATGTGTACGGGGGCATGCAGGACAACGGCTCCTGGCAGGGACCGGCCTACGTATGGAAGTCGCAGGGCATCCGCAACTCGTACTGGCAGGAGATCGCCTTCGGGGACGGCTTCGACGTGGTGCCAGACCCCGACGATTCGCGCTACGGCTATGCGATGAGCCAGCAGGGCTATGTGAGTCGCTACGATTCCCAAACCGGGAAAGATTACTCGGTACGGCCCACCCCGCCCGACGCCACCACCGAGCTGCGCTTTAACTGGAACGCGGCCATCGGGCAGGATCCCTTCAGCAATAACACGGTATACTTCGGCAGCCAGTTTGTGCACAAGAGCACCGACAAAGGCCTCACCTGGAGCGTTATATCGCCCGACCTCACCACCAACGACCCCGAAAAGCAGAAGCAGAGCGAAAGCGGCGGGCTCACCATGGACGCCACCGGGGCCGAGAACCACTGTACTATTCTGGTCATCGAGCCCTCGCCCATGGAGCGCAATATGCTCTGGGTTGGCACCGACGACGGGCGGGTGCACATAACCCGCGACGGGGGCGGCAGCTGGACCGAGGTAACCGCTAATCTCAAGGGATTGCCCGGGGGCAGCTGGATCGCGCAGATTCGGGCCTCGGAGCGCACCCCCGGGGAGGCGCTGCTGATCGCGAACGACTACCGCCGCTACAATTACGCGCCTTACGCCTACCGTACCCGCGACTACGGCAAGACCTGGAGCCGCATCGTGGACGGCAGCGACGTGCCTACCTATACGCTGAGCATACAGGAAGACCCGCAGAACCCGAACCTGATGTTCCTGGGTACCGACGACGGGCTTTACCTCTCGATGGACGCCGGGGCCAACTGGCAGAAATGGGACCACGGCTTCCCCACGGTATCTACCATGGACCTGGCCATTCACCCGCGCGAACAGGACCTGGTGATCGGCACGTTCGGCCGGGCCGCCTGGGTGCTCGACGACATACGGCCGTTGCGCGCCATAGCCGGGGATGCCACCCTCCTGAATAAAGAGGTGAGCCTATTCCCCACCCCCACGGCCTACCAGGCCTCCTACCAGCAGCCATCCGGGCTGCGATTCGGGGGCGATGCCGAGTACAATGGCGACAACCGACGGAGCGGGGCCATGATCACTTATTACCTGAAGCAGGGCGCCAAGGAGGCTCAAAAAGCCGCCGGAGAGGTAGCAAAGGAAGACGACAACGAGGAGGACGATGCTGCCGGCGCTAAAAATGGTACCAGAGACTCGGTGTCTTTCAAATTCTACGACGGGGAGCGGCTGATCCGCACCCTCTCCTACAAAACACCCGATTCGGCAGGCCTGCACCGCATTTACTGGAGGCTCGACGAGGCCGGGGCCGACCGACCCTCCCGCATAGTGCACAGGCGTAGCCGGGAGTCCGGAGGGCCTGCCGTGAAGCCCGGCACCTACAAGGTGGTGGTGCATCTGGGCGAGGCCAGAGATTCCACTTCGGTAACGGTTGCTCCCGATCCCCGCCTGAAGGTCTCTGAAAAGGCGATCGCCGACGCCTACGAGGCGTCCACAAAACTGGAGGCCTGGCAGCAAACCGCGGCCGATGCGGTGAAGCAACTGGCCGAAAGCAAGCAAGTGGTGCGAGCCTTGCAGAAGACACTACGGGAAAAAGACAAGGACGGCTTTAAGGACGAGCAGAAAGATTCCGGGGAAATGGTCAGGCAGATCGATTCGCTCATAGCCCTTTACATTGGGAAGGAAGACAAGCGGCAGGGTATTACCCGAAACCCGGAGCTGACCGTGATGACCCGCCTGCAGACGGCTTCGAGATACGCTTCCAACCGGCCAGACGGGCTCACCGAAACGGAGCGGCGCCTGATGGGCTTTGCCGAGACCGACCTGAAGAAAGCCCTGCAGGCGACCAACGCCTTTTTCGGCGGCGCCTGGAAAGAGTACCGGGCGACAATGGAAGCGCTTGCGCTTTCGCCCTTTAAGGAAACCGAAATATTTTCTATGGAATAGCCTGTAAAGGGCGTAGAACCAGATGCAAAAAAAACCAGTAAAAAACACCGGCGGAATAGCAGGCCGAACCCTCGGCCTGCTGCTGCTCCTAACCCTCTTTCAGGCACCGGCCCGGGCCCAAGTAAACGGGGAACAGCAGCTGGGGGCCTGGTACATGTACTTCGGCACCCACCGGGTGGCCGAGCGCTGGAGCATCCACAACGAAGCCCAGTTCCGATTTTACGACCTGGGGGGCAATTTTAACCAGCTCTTGTTGCGCACCGGGGCTAACTACCATATCTCAGAGTCTGCCATCGCCACAGCGGGCTATGCCTACATCGGCACAGACCCCACCTTCGAAGACGGCCCGGCCGAGATAGACCATATCGGAGAGCACCGCCTCTTTCAGCAATTTATATTGAAAAACCGGGTGGGACCGGTGGCCGTTGAGCACCGCTACCGCCTCGAGCAGCGCTTCGTGGGCGGCGATATCCCTTCCGATACCCAGCACCGGGCCCGCTATAGGCTGCAGCTCACCCAGCCCCTGGGCGACACCTTCTTCCTGAATTTCTATGACGAGATTTTCCTGAACCTGCAAGACGAGGTCTTCGGGCAAAACCGGCTGTACCTGGCCCTGGGCGCCAAAGTAAGCCCTTCGGTGAGCCTGCAGGCCGGCTACCTGAAAAACCACTTCCCCGGGGCGCATTACGACCGCCTGCAGTTGGGGGTATTCTGGAACGCAGACCTTCGCAAAAAGAGCGATGCTCCTTAAAGGGCCTTTTTCGAACGGAACCCCGGGGCGCTGAGCGAAGGGTGTTGAATGGCTCTCAGAATATGACTACCTTTAAGGGTAAAACAGATTCCAAAAACTAAAACAGTTACCATGAAAAAAGTAAACATCCTGCTCCTGGGCCTGCTGCTGGTTAGCGGCTACAGCTGTAAAGAAGCGAAAAAAGAGGCCGATCAGGCTGCCGAGGAAATGGAGGAAGCCGCCCAGGAAGGCATGCACGACATGGCCATGGGCGAAAAGACCCTCACCCTTGCCATGGAACCGCGCAGCGACAGCAGTGTACAGGGCACGGCGACTTTTACAGAGAAAGATGGAAAAGTTACCATGCACGGCAGCTTCTCGGGCCTTACCCCGGGCGAACACGCCATTCACCTGCATGAATCGGCCGACTGCTCGGCCCCTGATGCCACTTCCACCGGCGGGCACTGGAACCCCACCTCGGAACCGCATGGCAAATGGGGCGCCGAGACCGGCTACCACAAGGGCGACATCGGCAATTTCACGGCCGATGCCGAGGGCAACGCCATGGTCCACTTCGAGACCGACCAGTGGTGTATCGGCTGCGGGGATCCGAACAAAGACATTCTGGGCAAGGGCGTAATAGTCCACCAGGGAACCGACGACTTCACCTCCCAGCCCAGCGGGGCCGCCGGGGCGCGCATCAGCTGCACGGGGGTAATCGAATAGGCTAATGGAGGCCCATACGGGTAAAGCAACAGGAAGGCCGGGCAAATCCCGGCCTTTTTGCCTGGGGCCCAAACCGGGGGGCGTTCAACAGGAAGGCGTCAGGCGTCGTACTGCTGCATAGGCTCAGGCCTGATGGCTTTTCCGGTACCTCTTGAGGGATTGCTGGGCCCGGTACACACACAGGCCTGTGGCAGCCATTACGGCCAGCCAGATAAAAAACAGGAGAAGTTCCATGACATATAGGTTTAAGTTCTTCGTAATTCCCGGAGGGGCATCCGGGGATAATTTGGGATTTCAGGAAGGATAAAGATACGGAATTCCGGCCCTTTTCACTATGAAAAACACATAGAAATCGATGAACTACACGCCGAAAGGCCCTGCCTCAGGCACCGGAGAACAGCACCCCTTGCCGGGGGCACCGGCCGATTTGCACCTGGGCAAAGCGCAGTGAAAATCGGGGCGCAGGTTTTTGACAGTGGGAAATAAACCCTAATTTGGCACCCTAATCTGCATGTAACGTGAATCCCTCTGCCTCGGGTTGGATACAGAAATTCGGACACCTGGCCGGGCGGGAGCAGCCCCCATACGAAGATTTCGGGCAGGTCTGCGAGGAACTGCGGTCCCTCGGGTTCGCCTATGGGATGAATACGGGCATCCCCCGGTTCATCCGTCCGACCCATACGCTGACCCAAGACGAAAATGCCAAGCTCAACCTGTTGTTCGGGCTTTATGCCACCTACCTGCTACAGCACCCCGGTTCGGGCTTTAAAGCCTTCCTGGAATCGGTCTTTGCCTTTTACC
>DATIPV010000097.1:0-2449 GCA_035471525.1 Robiginitalea sp. | reverse complement strand
GATCCCCAGCAAACGGATCGTAAGCTGCGGCCCCGAAACCCCCGTACGGGAGGTAGCGGCGCTGATGACTGAAAAAAATGTAGGTTCCGTATTGATCCTGCAGGGCGGACTGCCGGTTGGGATCATCACCGACAAAGACCTCAGGCACCAGGTAGTGTCGGGCCGGCATCCCATCTCGGCCCCGGCAGCCGATGTAATGGCCCGGCCGGTAATCACCTATCCCCAGAGGCTCACCATTACACAGGCCCAGCTCGCCATGATGAAAAATGAGATCGGCCATCTCTGCCTCACGGAAGACGGCACTCCCGACAGCCCGGTTACCGGCGTGCTCTCCAAGTACGACCTGATACTGGCCATGGGCAACAACCCCGAAGTACTTATGCGGGCCATCAAGCGGTGCCGGAAAATAAAGTCGCTCAAACCGGTCCGGGCGCAGATCACCCATTTGCTGCAGGGGTACCTGGAGCAGAACCTGCCCCTGTCTGTGGTCCTCAGAATAATCGCCGAGCTAAACGATGCCTGCGTGAAACGGGTTATTGCCCTCTCCCTTAAAAAGGAAGGGCCTGCCCCCGTGGGTTTTGCCTGGCTCTCCATGGGCAGCCAGGGCCGGGGCGAACAACTGCTCCATACCGATCAGGACAACGCCCTGGTTTTCGAGAATGTCGCCGACGGGAAACTGGAAGCGACCTCGGCCTACTTCCTGAACCTGGCCGAGCGGGTTACCCGTGGTCTTCGGAATGCCGGCTTTGAATACTGCCCGGCCGAGATGATGGCCTCGAATCCCGATTGGTGCATGAGCCTCGACGGCTGGAAAGAAAAGGTCGCCGGATGGATCCGCAAGCCGGGTGCCGAGCAGGTGCTGCTCTCTTCCATATTTTTCGACTACAACCTGAGCTACGGGCGTATCGAGCTGGTCCGCGAGCTCTCGGAATTTATTTTTGAGCAGGTAGAGCAACATCCCTCCTTCTGCGCGCACCTGGCCAGTGGTGCCCTTCAGAACCCTTCTCCCACGGGCTTTTTCCGGCAATTCCTGGTGGAACAGGACGGAAAGCACAAAGATTTCTTCGATATCAAAAAACGGGCCCTGATGCCGCTCACCGATGCAGCCCGCGTGCTGATCCTTTCCCACCGCGTCAAAGGGATCAATGGCACGGCCGACCGCTACGAGAAACTGGCAGAACTGGAACCCAATAACCGGGAATTGTTCCTCTCCTGTTCCTACGCCACCAAGGCCCTGTTGAAATTCCGCGCCAAACAGGGGCTCCTCCACGGCGATTCAGGCCGGTTTATTGCCCTCGATACGCTAAACAAGGAAGAAAAGGTAAAACTCAAGCGCACCTTTAAAACGATCAAAGAAGTGCAGGAATTGCTGGCCATCCGTTTTAAAATAGCCTCCTTCCCGGCATGAGCGCCGATAGCCGCAAACGGGTTAAGCGCTGGAATCCAGCCGCCTGGTGGGCCGACCGCATGCACCCTGCAGGGCAGCGCGAGTCCGTGGAAAAGCTAACCTTTGTGGTATTGGATACCGAAACCACGGGCCTGGACCCGGAACGGGACCGCATATTGAGCATCGGGGCCCTGCGGGTGCACCAGGGGCGGATTCACGTGAAGGAGGCCCTGGAACTCTATCTGCAGCAGGAACATTTCGACAGCCAGTCGGTGCCCATTCACGGGATTTTGCGCGAAGACGCGCACCACCGGGTTTCAGAAGCGGAGGCGCTGCGCCTTTTATCGGAATACATAGGCGATGCAGAAATTGTGGGCCATCATATCGGCTTCGACCGGGCCATCCTGCAAAGGGGGCTATCCCGACAGGGCCTGAAGCCCCTGCGGAATGCCTGCCTCGACACCGGCCTGCTCTATCAAAAAACGCTTCTGAAAACACCCCTGTTGCGCAGGAAGGAATTCTACAGCCTGGACGACCTGGCGCGCCGCTTCGACCTGGCCCGTACCGATCGGCATACGGCCCTGGGCGATGCCTACCTCACAGCCATGGCCTTGCTGCATATCCTGGGCCTGCTCAAAGCCAAAGGCATTCAAACCCGGAAACAACTCCTTCGGGCAGGCCGGGCAGGCTGATCGCCAGGTGCATTTCGTCGAAAAAATCGATCCGTTCGTCCCGTTTTAATCGGGAATGTCTAGCTTTACCCGACCCGACCGTACACCCCCCGATACCCCGATATCAGCTCTGCCGCTGATATGCAAACAGCCGCCCGGACTCCTTGGAGACTCCGGGCGGCCGTTTTTTGTTATGCCAGACCTTTTACAGGGTCCCCAGGTAATTTCGGACGTTTTGCTCTATGCGGCCGGTTATATCGCGCGTATCGGCCTTCTGGAAGGTTTCACCGGTTATTTGCTCATAGAGCTCCATATAGCGCTCCGAAACCGATGCCACATAGGCATCGGACATCAGCGGCAGGCGCTGGCCCGGTTTGCCCTGGAAACCCTC
>DATIPV010000096.1:0-1677 GCA_035471525.1 Robiginitalea sp. | reverse complement strand
TCAATAATTCGACACCCAATACTATGTCAGATATCCAGCAAAAAATCGCGGCTTTCATGGAAGAGGTCAAGGTCCGAAACGGCCACGAACCCGAATTTCTCCAGGCTGTGCAGGAAGTGGCTGAAACGGTGATCCCGTACATCGCCCAACACGAAATCTACAGCGGGAAAAACATCCTGCTTCGCATGGTGGAGCCCGAGCGGCTTATCTCCTTCCGCGTGGCCTGGGTAGACGACCGGGGGGAGATCCACGTAAACCGCGGATACCGCATCCAGATGAATTCTGCCATAGGCCCGTATAAGGGCGGTCTGCGCTTCCACCCGACGGTTAATGCCAGCATCCTCAAATTCCTGGCCTTTGAGCAGGTTTTCAAGAACAGCCTCACCACGCTGCCCATGGGCGGCGGCAAAGGGGGGTCCGATTTCGACCCGAAAGGCAAATCGGACGATGAGGTGATGCGCTTCTGCCACGCTTTCATGACCGAACTGTGCCGGCATATCGGCCCCAATACCGACGTGCCTGCCGGCGATATCGGCGTAGGTGCCCGCGAAATCGGATACCTCTTCGGGATGTACAAGAAAATCCGGAACGAATTTACCGGGGTACTTACCGGCAAAGGCCTTTCCTGGGGGGGGTCCCTGATCCGCCCGGAAGCCACGGGATATGGAACGGTCTATTTCGCCCAGAGCATGCTCGGAACCCGCGGACAGGAAATCAAGGGCAAGAAAGTGGTCATCTCGGGTTCGGGCAACGTGGCCCAGTACGCTGCCGAAAAAGTACTCCAGCTTGGGGGCAGGGTGCTCACCCTGTCCGATTCGGGCGGGTACATTCTCGACAAGGAGGGTATCAATGCCGAGAAGCTGGCCTGGGTGATGGATTTGAAAAACAACCGCCGCGGCCGGATCTCGGAATACGTGAAAAAATTCCCGGGTTCCACCTTCCACAGCGGCAAAACGCCCTGGGAGGTACCCTGCGATATCGCCCTGCCCTGCGCCACCCAGAATGAACTCACGGGGGACGACGCCAAGACCCTTATCAAAAATGGCTGTACCTGTGTGGCAGAGGGGGCCAACATGCCCTCCACCCCGGAGGCCATCCACGCCTTCCAGCACGCCCGGATCCTCTTTGCACCGGGCAAGGCCTCCAATGCCGGCGGAGTTGCCACCTCAGGCCTGGAGATGTCGCAGAACTCCCTGCGCATAAGCTGGACGCGCGAAGAGGTAGACGATCGCCTGAAGGGCATTATGGCCAATATCCACGATTCCTGCCTGCAATACGGCATGGAAGACGGCAAGTACTGCAACTATGTGAGGGGCGCCAACATTGCGGGCTTTGTAAAAGTGGCCGATGCGATGCTGGCCCAGGGAGTGGTATAAAGAGCTCCCGGCAGAGAAAAGCAGCTCCCCCGGCGACCCCGGGGGAGCTTTTTTTTGGGTTATCTTTGGGGTGCAGTCGCCCAGTCTATGCCGGTATCTTCCAAAGCCATCGTTATTTCCACGCTCAAATACGGCGAAAGCAGCCTGATCGTGCGCCTGTTTACGCGCGAAGGCGGGCTGCAGGGGTATTTGCTCAAAGGGATACTGGGCCGGAAGAAAGGCCGATTCAAGGCCGGCCATTTCCAGCCACTCACCCAACTGGAAGTGGTGGGCAATCCGTCGCGTTCAGGCAGTCTGGGAT
>DATIPV010000095.1:0-8098 GCA_035471525.1 Robiginitalea sp. | reverse complement strand
CGTATATTTGGGAATCCAGCGCCGCCATATGAAGGATATCACCATCGATTACGCTCTCAGGGCTACCTGGCAGGCTGTCGCCCGCATGTACAACGAAGAAGCCAAGAACTTCGACAGTACCATGGCGGTCGGGTTTTGCCTGCTCAGCATCGACCCGAAGACGGGTACTCCTTCCACGGCCCTGGGCCCGAAGATGGGAATGGAGGCCACCAGCCTCTCCCGCATTTTGAAAAGCATGGAGCAGAAAGGCCTTATCCTTCGCAGGCCCAACCCGCAGGACGGGCGGGGGGTGCTTATCCACCTCACCCCCTTCGGGCTGGAAAAACGGGAGGATTCCAAGAAAGTGGTACTCCGTTTCAACGAAGTCGTCCGGCGGGAAGTTAGCCCGCAAAAGCTCGAGAGCTTTTTCGAGGTGGTAAACACCATCAACCAGCTGATCGCAGAAAAGAAGATCTACGACAAAACGCCCGCGGCCTCCGGGACCGGGATCAACACACAGTGAAGCATACGACCTATGAACAGACACATCAAGCACGTAGCCGTAATCGGATCGGGGATCATGGGAAGCGGGATTGCCTGCCATTTCGCCAATATCGGCGTGCAGGTGCTGCTGCTGGACATCGTTCCCAGGGAACTCAACGAGGCCGAGAAGGCCCGGGGGCTCAGTTTAAGTGACCCCGCCGTTCGCAACCGCCTGGTGAACGACGCCCTGGCCAGGGCGCTGAAATCGAGTCCATCCCCCATCTATCATCCCGACTTTGCCAAACGCATCCGCACGGGCAACCTGGAAGACCATATTGCCCAGGTTTCAGAAGTAGACTGGATTATCGAGGTGGTGGTGGAACGGCTGGATATCAAGAAACAGGTATTCGAGAAACTGGAACAACACCGCCGCCCAGGCACCCTGATAACGTCCAATACCTCGGGCATCCCCATACGTTTTATGAATGACGGCCGCAGCGAGGATTTCAGGCGGCATTTCTGCGGGACCCACTTTTTCAACCCGCCCCGCTACCTGAAACTGTTCGAGGTAATCCCGGGGCCCGATACCCTTCCGGAGGTACTGGCATTCCTGGAATCGTACGGGGAAAAATTCCTGGGTAAAACCGCCGTGGTGGCCCAGGATACCCCGGCCTTTATCGGCAACCGCATCGGCATTTTCGGCATTATGAGCCTGTTCCATACCGTAAAGGAGATGGGGCTGACCGTCGAAGAGGTCGACAAACTGACCGGCCCGGTAATCGGACGGCCCAAATCGGCCACCTTCCGCACTGTAGACGTGGTGGGACTCGACACCCTGGTGCATGTGGCCAACGGCATAGGCGAGAACTGCCCGAAAGACGAACGGCACGACCTTTTTACCCTCCCTCCCTATATAGGCACCATGGTCGAAAACGGGTGGCTTGGCAGCAAAACGGGCCAGGGGTTCTACAAAAAAGTACGGAAAGACGACGGCTCGAGCGAGATCCTCACCCTCGACCTGGCTACCCTGGAGTACCGCCCCAACAAACGGGCCTCTTTTGCCACCCTGGAAGGGACCAAGGCCATCGACGCGGTAATCGACCGCTTCGCGGTGCTGGTATCGGGCAAAGACAAGGCCGGGGAATTTTACCGCAAGAGCTTTGGGGCCCTGTTTGCCTATGTTTCGCACCGCATACCTGAAATCACAGACGCCCTGTACAAAATTGACGATGCCATGAAAGCCGGTTTCGGCTGGGAACACGGGCCCTTCCAGATCTGGGATGCCGTGGGCCTCGAGAAAGGGATCGAAATGGCCCGGGAAGCCGGGCAGCAAGTGGCGCCCTGGGTGGGCAACCTGCAAAAGTCAGGGGCTACCTCCTTCTACTCCGTGCAGGACGGGGCTACCTATTTCTTCGATATACCTGCCGGAAAGCATGCGAAAGTGCCCGGGCAGGACGCCTTTATTATCCTGGACAACATTCGCGCCTCCAGGGCCGTGTTCCAAAACAGCGGCGTGGTGGTGGAAGATTTGGGCGACGGCATTTTGAACGTGGAATTCCGCACCAAAATGAATACCATAGGCGGGGATGTGCTGGCCGGACTCAACAAGGCCGTAGACCTGGCCGAGCAGGATTTCAGGGGCCTGGTGGTTGGGAACCAGGCGGCCAACTTTTCAGTGGGCGCCAATATAGGCATGATCTTTATGCTGGCCGTGGAGCAGGAATACGACGAGCTGGCCATGGCCGTGAAATACTTCCAGGACACCATGATGCGCATGCGCTACTCGGCCATCCCGGTAATCGCCGCCCCGCATGGCATGTGCCTGGGGGGTGGCTGCGAGCTGAGCCTGCACGCCGACAAGGTAGTGGCCGCCGCTGAGACCTATATCGGCCTGGTGGAATTCGGGGTGGGCGTTATTCCCGGCGGGGGCGGCTCCAAGGAGATGGCCCTGAGGGCCTCCGACGGCTTCCGGAAAGACGACGTGGAGACCAATACGCTGCGGGAGCACTTCCTCACGATCGCAACGGCCAAGGTGTCGACTTCGGCCTACGAGGCCTTCGACACGGGTATCTTGCAGAAAGGCAAGGACGTGGTGGTGGTCAACAAAGACCGGCAACTGGCCACGGCCAAGGCCTACGCCCAATTGCTGGCCGAAGCCGGCTATACCCGTCCCGTGGAACGGACCGACATCAAGGTGCTCGGCAAACAGGCCCTGGGCATGTTCCTGGTGGGCACCGATTCCATGCAGGCCGGGAAATACATCTCGGAGCACGACAAAAAAATCGCCAACAAACTGGCCTATGTGATGTCGGGTGGCGACCTCTCTGAAGCGAGTTACGTGAGTGAGCGCTACTTGCTGGATCTGGAACGGGAAGCCTTCCTCTCTCTGTGTACCGAGCGCAAGACCCTGGAGCGCATCCAGCACATGCTCAAGGTGGGAAAACCGCTTCGGAACTAACTATTTGTCAATTTGAAAATGGGAAAAGGGAAACCAAATATGAGAACAGCCTATATCGTAAAAGCATACCGCACCGCGGTGGGCAAGGCGCCCCGGGGCGCCTTCCGCTTCACCCGGCCCGATGAACTGGCCGCGGAAACCATCGCCTACCTGATTAGCCAGGTGCCGCAGCTCGACAAGAAGCGCATCGACGACGTAATTGTCGGCAACGCCATGCCGGAGGCCGAACAAGGGCTCAACATGGCCCGGCTTATCTCGCTGATGGGACTGGATATCGTGGATGTGCCGGGAGTCACCGTAAACCGCTACTGCGCCTCCGGGCTGGAAACCATCGCCATCGCCTCGGCCAAAATACAGGCCGGGATGGCCGATTGCATTATAGCCGGCGGGGCCGAAAGCATGAGCTTTATCCCCATGGGAGGCTACAAGCCTGTGCCCGATTACAAGGCGGCCAAGGACGGGCACGAAGATTACTATTGGGGGATGGGCCTCACGGCAGAGGCTGTGGCCCGGCAATTCAAGATTTCGCGTGAAGACCAGGACGCCTTTGCCCTGGCTTCGCACCAGAAGGCCCTGAAGGCCCAGCAGGAAAAGAAATTCGATGCGCAGATAGTGCCGATAACGGTAGCGCACACCTTTGTGAAGCAGGAGAAGAAAACCACCGAAACCTACACGGTAACCGCCGACGAAGGACCGCGGGCCGATACCAACCCGGAAGCCCTCGGCCGGCTCAGGCCGGTGTTTGCCGCGGGTGGCAGCGTAACGGCGGGCAATTCGTCCCAGATGAGCGACGGGGCGGCCTTCGCCCTGGTGATGAGCGAAGCCCTGGTGAAAGAACTGGGCCTGGAACCCATTGCCCGGCTGGCCAGTTATGCCGCCGTGGGAGTGGAACCGCGTATTATGGGCATCGGCCCGGTCTATGCCATTCCAAAGGCCCTGCAGCAGGCCGGGCTCAAACTGCCAGACGTAGGCCTCATTGAGCTCAACGAGGCCTTTGCCTCCCAATCGCTGGCTGTTGTGCGCGAACTGGGGCTCAACCCGGATATCGTGAACGTGAACGGGGGCGCCATCGCCCTGGGGCATCCGCTGGGCTGCACGGGCACCAAGCTGTCGGTACAGCTCTTTGACGAAATGAGGCACCGAAAGATGCAGGGCAGGTACGGCATGGTTACCATGTGCGTGGGAACGGGGCAGGGCGCCGCCGGCATCTACGAACTGCTCGCCTAATTGGCTGCACAACCCTTTATAAGAATCCATCAATCCAGTAATACCGAATGCCATGAGTACCGAAACCCAAGAAAAAGACCTGTTGCGCGGCGGACAGTTCCTCGTTAGGGAAACTGCCTGTGAAGACGTGTTTACCCTGGAGGACCTGTCGGAAGAACAAAAGATGATGCGCGAAAGCACCATCGAATTCGTAGACCGGGAACTCTGGGCGCACTGGGAGCGCTTTGAGAAGAAAGACTACGCCTATACGGTGCAGTGCATGAAGAAGGCCGGTGAACTCGGGCTGCTAAGCGTGGCCGTTCCGGAGGCCTATGGCGGCATGGGTATGGGCTTTGTAAACAGCGTGTTGGTGTGCGACTATATATCGGGCGCCACCGGTTCGTTCAGCACCGCCTTCGGGGCCCATACGGGCATCGGAACCCTGCCGATCGTGCTTTACGGCACCGAGGCGCAGAAAGAAAAATACCTTCCCAGGCTCGCCTCCGGGGAGTGGTTCGGGGCCTACTGCCTGACAGAACCAGGGGCCGGATCGGATGCCAATTCGGGCAAGACCAAGGCCGTGTTGTCTAAAGACGGGAAGCACTACCTGATCTCCGGGCAGAAAATGTGGATCTCCAACGCCGGTTTCTGCAACCTGTTCATCGTTTTTGCCCGCATTGAAGACGACAAGTACATTACCGGATTTATCGTGGAAAACGACCCGGAAAACGGCATTTCCCTTGGCGAGGAGGAAAATAAGATGGGAATCCATTCCTCTTCCACCCGCCAGGTGTTTTTCAACGACACCAAAGTGCCCGTGGAGAATATGCTCTCGGAACGCGGCAACGGTTTCAAGATCGCCATGAACGCCCTAAATGTAGGGCGTATCAAGCTGGCCGCAGCCTGTCTGGAAGCCCAGCGGCGCGTTACCGACATAGGGGTGCGCTACGCTAAGGAAAGGCAGCAATTCAAGACGCCCATAGTGAATTTCGGCGCCATCAAGCACAAACTGGCGACCATGGCCACCAACGCCTATGCGGGGGAGGCGGCCTGCTACCGGGCTGCCATGAATATAGAAGAGCGCATTGAAATGCGGAAGGCCGCCGGCAAACCGGCAGCCGAATCGGAACTGAAGGGGGTGGAAGAGTACGCCATTGAATGTTCCATCCTCAAGGTTGCTGTTTCGGAAGACGTGCAGCAAACCACAGATGAGGGAATCCAGATCTTCGGCGGCATGGGCTTCAGCGCAGATGCCCCCATGGAAAAGGCCTGGCGCGATGCCCGGATTTCCCGGATTTACGAAGGCACCAATGAGATCAACCGCATGCTGATTGTGGGCATGCTGATCAAAAAGGCCATGAAGGGCCATGTGGACCTGCTCGGGCCCGCCACAGCCGTTGGGGAGGAACTGATGGGTATCCCCTCTTTCGAGACCCCCGATTTTTCTGAATTGTTCTCGGAAGAAAAGGACCTGATCGGCCGACTCAAGAAGACCTTCCTTATGATCGCCGGCAAGGCCGTTCAGACCTTCGGTACCGAATTGGAAGAGCAGCAGCAGCTGTTGATGGCCGTCTCCGATATCCTAATCGAGATCTACATGGCCGAATCGGCCGTGCTGCGCACCGAGAAAAATGCCAGGCGCTTCGGGCCGGAAGCCCAGGCCATCCAGATTGCCATGGCCCGGCTCTACCTGTACGAGGCCGCAGACATCGTCGTAAAACGGGGCAAGGAAGCGATCGTATCCTTTACCACAGGCGATGAACAACGCATGATGCTGATGGGCCTGAAGCGATTCACCAAATATTACAACCAGCCTAACGTGGCCGATTTGCGCGAGCGAATCGCCGATTCCGTGGCTGCTTCAGACGGATATACCTTTGACTAACTCAGATGGCGCTTCTTGGAGACAGAAGCCAAACCGCCCCCCTTTCGGGAGGCGGTTTTTTTTGGCTCAGCTGCGTAGCCGCTGATCGCGGGAAGGCCGAACGGCCTATTCTTCCCCGGCCTCGAGAAAACTGAAGCGCTGGGCGTAATCGAGCATCTGCTCCGTGAAGCTGGCAGGCTGCCGCAGCACGATATCGATTAGCTCCCCCGCATCGTTGCGGACAGGCTCCAGTACCGGATTCACAAAACCGCTGTAGGGAGCCGATTTGAACTGCTCATTGCGTTTCAGCACCTCGGCGTGCAGGGCCTGGTCTACTTTTACCCCGTATCCTTCCACGAGTTCCTGGGCAGCCGCAAAATCGCCTTCTGATTTGATCCGCTGGGTCTCCCGCAGCAATTGCCCCAAAAGGTCGCGGAGCTTGTAGTAATCGTTGATGTTGTAGTAGGTCTTCCCGTCGCGCGAAACCTTTTCGATTACGTTGTCGGGAAGTCCTTTTTCATAGGCCCAGGCCGATACCCACTGGCGGTTTACCATATGGTCTTCTTCAATGTCGTCGCCCAGTTCTATGCGTATCAGCTGGGTAACCAGACCATTGCGGATGTAGCCGTCATAGGCTGCCTTTCCGAGCTTTTCGGTATCATCTACCAGGCCCAGCTCACGGGGCTTCGGGTCCATCAGGTAATAGAGTGCCAGCAGGTCTGCCCGCCCCTCTTCCAGGGTGGAGCTGTAGTTCTTCAGGGTCTCCTTGGGGGTGCCCACCCCGGGGTTTATCTTGCCCGAGGCATGCCCCACCACTTCGTGAAGGGCCGTGTGGAGCTTGTCGGCCAGTTTTCCGTACGCTATCTCCAGGGCCACCTCCTCCTCGTCGTTGGCAAACTCGCGAAGCCGTTCTGTGCCCCCTGCCTGGTTGTAGGCATCAATGATATTGCCCAGGGAAACGGACTTGCTCCCATGCATGGCCCGTATCCAGTTGTTGTTGGGCAAATTCACCCCGATTGGGGTGCTGGGCGAGGCGTCTCCGGCTTCGCCGGCCACCAGGACCGTTTTGTAGGATACCCCCACCACATTGTCTTTCTTGTGCTCCTCCATCAGGGGGGAA
The DNA here is from genome assembly GCA_035471525.1 of Robiginitalea sp. GTDB lineage: Bacteria > Bacteroidota > Bacteroidia > Flavobacteriales > Flavobacteriaceae > Robiginitalea. The sequence goes on along the minus strand of DATIPV010000095.1, from coordinate 988 downwards.
TGGTCTTCGAACCATTGTGCATTTTCGGAGAGGACCGCCATCTGGCGCGACATTTCAAAATCCTTGATCTGCACAATGCTTTCATAGGAGGCCTTGTAGCCGAGGGGATCGCTGTATACCTCGATAAAGCCATTGATCCAGTCGATATTGCCTTCGGTGGAATTCACCCAGGCTATGGCGTACTGGTCCCAGGTTTCCAGGCTCCCCGTGCGGTAGTATTCGATGAGCAGCTCGATGGCCCGGGCCTGCTTTTCATTCTCTGCCACCCCGTGTGCCTTCTCCAGCCATCCGATGATCTCGGCAATGGCGGGACCGAAACGGCCATCCACCTTGTAAACCTCTTCTACCAGGGCCCCGTTCTTGCGGACCAGGCGGGAATTCAGCCCCACCTCCACCGGCATGTCGTCAGCCCCGGCATTCTTTGAGGCGTAAAAACGCTGCACTTCCTCGGCCGTGAGGTCAGGACCGTAAAAATTAACGGCGCTGGAAGCCACGTTGTCGGTATCCATCCTTTTGTTCACCTTCTTGGCATCCCTCTCATCGAACAGCACCTCAAAGGCTTCCCCGGTTAACCCGGTATCCGTTTCAGCCAGCAGGAAGCTCAGGTACTCGGGCCCGAACCCGGGCTCGATCTTGTCGTTGGAATAATGGTGGTGGATGCCATTGGAGAACCAGACGCGTTTCAGGTAGGTCTCAAAGGCCGCCCAATCTGCCGTGGTTTTATCCCCGGCAAAATTTCGGTAGATGTTTTCCAGGGCATGGCGAATCTTCAGGTTATGCCGGTAGTTCTGGTCCCAGATGATGTCGCGGCCGGCTAGGCCTGCCTGGGTCAGGTAATAGACCAGTTCTTTTTCTTTCAGGGACAGCTCGTCGAAGCCCGGTACCCGATACCGGAGTACCCTCAGGTCGGCAAACTGATCTACTGAGTATTCAAAGCCCGCGTTGGTTTCCTCAACTACGGGGTTCTGCTCGGGGTTCTGCTTGCAGG
>DATIPV010000094.1:0-1694 GCA_035471525.1 Robiginitalea sp. | reverse complement strand
GAAATCCCATGTGTTCAGCCCCATCCGGGGCATTTCTTCCCCTACCAGGTGTACGAAAGAAAAGGCACGGTCTATAACCATGATTACCCCTTTCGGGAAGTGCCGGGCAATGGCGGCGAAGAGGGCCTGGCTGGCCAGGGCCCGGCTTTCTGCCTCGCGGGTGGTATTGATCTGTTCTTCCAGTTCCCGGTTGGTCTTCAGGAGCTTTTGCATCGTCGACTTTACCTCGCGGGTGCGTTCTTCCACGCTTTGTTCCAGAATCTGCGTATACGCCTCCAGTTTGGCATTGCTCTGCCGCAGTTTCAGCTGAGACTGATGGCGCTCGATGGCAACTCCCGTCAGCTGCGTTACCTCCCTGATCAGCTCCCTGATTTCCTGATCGGGCCCGCCGGTTTGGAGCCGGTACAGCGTACAGGTGCCCAAAACCTCGTTCGCGGCAGACAGCACCGGGAAAGACCAACAGGCCATGAAGCCGGTTTCCTGAATGGTGGAAACCGGGTCTTTCCAATGCGAATTAGCGACCAGATCTTCCACGATCACCTCTGCTTTATGACCGGCAGCCATGCTGCACGGACAGGGAGGCAGCCGGTCTAACGGGATGGCTTTAAACGGGTCGCATAGCTTGACGGGCAGGGCATAACTGGCCAGGGCCTGAAGTTCCCGGCTTTCCATATTTAGGGTGGCGATCAGGGCCGCACCCGATCCGGTCTGAGACACCAAAAGCTCGCACAGCTGTTTGCCGATTTCAGGGAGGGGCTGGTCTTCCGTGATGGACTTCAGCAGGTTACGAATCCCTTGCTGCCGATTTTCTTCGGTTATTTTGTGGCTTACATCGCGGAGCACGCCAATAAAGTGGGTGGCCATCCCGGCAGCGTCCTTAATGGGCGTAATCGACAATTCGTTCCAGAAAACTTTGCCGTCTCTGCGGTAATTACGAAGCAGCGTACGGCAGGGTTCCCCATTCTGCACGGCGCGGGAAATTAAGCCGATGCCCTCCTGGTCCTGGTCTTTGCCCTGAAGGATGCGGCAGTTCCTGCCGAGGATTTCATGATCCTCATACCCGGTAATTTGGGTGAAGGCCTTATTGCTGTAGATCACCGGGTAGTCGGGCAGGCGGGCGTCGGAGATCACGATTCCGTCGCTGGCGGCCTCCAGGGCCCGGTTGCGGAGCTCGAGCACGTCCTGAACCGATTTGGAACGGGTAATGTCGCGTGCCACCGCCAGGGCCCGCTGGCCTTCCATGTGGACGTACCGGGCTTCGAAATGCAGCAGCCCCCTGGGGGAATCCATGGAAAATTCCAGGGTTTGGGATTCCCCGCTTTGGCAGACCTCCCGGATGATCCCGCGCATGCGGGCCGCGACCTCTGCAGGGAGGAAGTCTTCCGGCTGACGCTGCTTCAGGGCATCTGGGGGGAACAGTTCCTTCAGGGATTCGGAGGTTTCCAGGTCGAGCAAAGTTCCCTGGCAGTCGTGGATGAGTATCAGGTCGGGAATGGCGTCGAGGATGGCCCGGTTGCGCGCTTCGCTCTCAAAAAGCTCCTGTTCGGCCTGCTTGCGCTTGGTAATGTCTTCCCCGGAACAGATCAGTCCGGTAACCTTGCCCCGCGAATCCTTCAGCAGTGCATTGCGCCACCGGATCAGCAGGCGCTTCCCTTTCCTGGAAATCACCTCGCTTTCAAAATACTCAGATTGAC
>DATIPV010000093.1:0-10013 GCA_035471525.1 Robiginitalea sp. | reverse complement strand
CATGGTGCGGGTGCGCTATCCGCGCGAAAAGCGCGACAGCCCGGACGACCTGGCCCGCATTTATGTGCCGGTGTCCGGCGCCAAACCGGTGCCGCTGGGCGAGCTGGCGAATATCCGGTACGAGCGGGGTCCGCAGATGATTAAAAGTGAGGATACCTTCCTGGTCGGCTATGTGTTGTTCGACAAGGTAGACGGCTATGCCGAGGGCACTGTGGTAGACAATGCCCAGCAATTGCTGCTGCGCAAGATCGAAGCCGGCGAGCTGGAAATCCCGCAGGGCATCAGTTACCGCTTTACGGGTTCGTACGAGAACCAGCTGCGGGCCGAACGGACCCTGTCGGTAGTGGTCCCCCTGGTGCTGCTGCTCATCTTCCTGATCCTGTATTTCCAGTTCCGGTCGGTGAGCACTTCGATGATGGTTTTCAGCGGTATTGCCGTGGCCTTTGCCGGGGGCTTTATCATGATATGGCTGTACGGTCAGGACTGGTTCCTGAATTTCAGCCTGTTCGGTGAAAATCTCCGGGATATCTTCCAGATGCACACCGTAAACCTGAGTGTAGCCGTATGGGTCGGCTTCATTGCCCTTTTCGGCATCGCCACGGACGACGGGGTAGTAATGGCTACCTACCTGGTGCAGTCGTTCCGAAAACAGCAGCCGCAAACCCGGCAGGAAGTACACGATGCCGTAGTGGCTGCCGGGGAAAAGCGCATCCGGCCCTGTCTGATGACCACCGCCACCACGGCGCTGGCCTTGCTGCCCGTGCTCACCTCCACGGGAAGGGGCAGCGACATCATGATCCCCATGGCCATTCCGAGCTTCGGGGGCATGCTAATCGCGCTGATAACCCTGTTCGTGGTACCCGTGCTTTACGGATGGCGGGAAGAAATACGTTGCAGTCGTTCCAACCTGTCCGGCCTGGCCGGTTCTGACCTAATCAAGCTGTCATGAAAATGAAACCTCTGTGCTTTGCACTTGTGCTCATTCTGGGTCTCCCTTTTGCGCTTCCGGCCCAGGATATCGGATACTTTGTGAACCTCGGTGAAACGAATAACCCGGAACTCAGGGCCCTGCGCCTCCGCTATGACCTGGCGGGCGAGAAGGTAGAAGAAGCCGGCGCTCTGCCCGACACCGAATTCGGGGTAGGCTTTTACGTCCCCGAGATGCAAACCCGTACCGGCGCCCAGACGGCCCGGTTTTCGATACGCCAGATGCTTCCCGCTTTTGGCCAGATCACGGCCCGGGAAGCCTATGCGGCCAGCATGGCCGAGGCAGAATATCTCGACTGGGTCATCGCCAGGCGCCAGCTGAGGCTTCAGATTGCCCAGGGCTATTTCAAGCTTCAGGCCATCCGCCAGCAGATCGGGATCCTGCGTGCCCAGGGCCAGTGGCTCGATTCCTATCGGGAAGTGGCGCTTACTTCCCTGGAAACGGGCCGTGCCTCGGCTGTGGATGTCCTTCGCCTGGAAATCCGCAAGAACGAAGTGGAAGCGCGGTGGCAGGTGCTGGAGAACCAGTACCGCGCGGCTTCATTTGCCTTTTTCCGGCTGCTGAATGTTACCGAAACGGATATAGGCTTTTCGGTTACCGAACTCCCTGAGACCCTGCCGGTGCCCGAATTCCCCGAGTTGGGCCCGCACCCCGAGCTCGAGAAATACGACCGGCTCTACCAGTCGGTGGTGCAGGAAGAAACCCTGAACCGCAAGTCGTCGGGACCCAGCTTCGGAGTCGGGGTGGATTACGTGCTTATGTCCCGCCTAACGGATATCGAGATAGACGACAACGGCATGGATATGTTTATGCCCATGGTTTCCCTTTCGGTGCCTCTGTTTAACGGGTCTTACCGGTCCCGGACCCGGCAGAACCAACTCCGGCAGGAGTCTCTGGAAGCCAGCAAGACCACGCGCCGCAATCAGCTGGAGAGCCTGCTCGAAGGGGCCTGGCAGGAGCAGGTTTCGGAACGTATCCGCTTTGCGTCCCAGACCCAAAACAGCGCCCGTACCCGGCAGGCCATCGAGATTTTACTGAAGAACTACCAGACCGACACGGTCGACTTTTCCGAATTGCTGGAGATGCAGCAGATGGAACTGCAATGGCAATTGGAACGGTCTATGGCCCTGGAGGGGTTTCTGAGTCAGGGTGCCCTGGTAAATTACCTGACCCAGGAATAAACATGAGAAAGCCATGAAAGCCACGTGTAACAAGTAATTTTAAACCTTCAATACGCATACAAATGAAACTACAGACAAGCACATCCCTTCAAATCATTTATCTGTCCTTGGTTGGGGCCCTGATGCTGTCCTGCAAGGAGCAGGCGCCTAAAGTGCAACCCGCAGCAGCACCCACTGCCTTGGCTGCCTCCGAACAGGCACAGGAGGCCGGCATTGCCTTCCGCGAGGCATCTGCCCAGGGGGCTTTTACTTCCTACCTGGCCCTTAAGGACGCCCTTGTGGCCTCGGACGCCAGTGCTGCAGCGGCCGCTGCGAAAGAGATGCAGGGACACCTGTCTGCCGCTGAGGGGGAACTGGCCACGGCCCTGACATCCCTGGCAAACACCGCTGATTTGAACGTGCAGCGCAGCCTGTTTTCGGACCTGGGAGCGGCCCTGGAACCGGTTTTTCAGGAGCACCTCAGCTCCGGCACGGTCTACAAGCAATTTTGCCCGATGGCCTTTAACAATCAGGGCGGCTATTGGTTCTCCGATTCAGAGACGATCCGAAATCCCTATTTTGGGGATGCCATGCTGAGCTGCGGCAAGGTGGATACCGCCTTGAAGGCACTCTGATAACCTGCCAAACGAAGAACACAGGCCATGAAACATACCTACCACATCCGCGGAATGAGCTGTATCGGCTGCCGGAACCATGTCCAGGAAACCCTGGCCGGGGTACCGGGGGTGACTTCTGTGGCGGTAGATTTGGAAATGGCCGAAGCGGTAATCGAAATGGAGCGGCATATTCCGCTCGAAACTTTCCAGCAGGCCCTGGAGCGCGAAGGAGGCCCCTACAGCATCGACCTGCCCGGAGTGCAATCGCCTTCGGCAAATCCGGACTCCGGCAGCAGCCAACCCCGGGGGACCGGAACGGGCACCTTTTACTGCCCCATGCGCTGCGAAGGAAGCAAAACCTACCCGGCGCCCGGAGATTGCCCGGTTTGCGGTATGGACCTGGTAGAGGAGGTATCTCTCGCGGCCCCTGCAGCTGCTTCCTATACGTGCCCGATGCATCCGGAGATTATCCGGGACCAACCGGGAAGCTGCCCCATCTGCGGCATGGAACTGGTACCGGTTGCGCAGGAACCTTCGGCCGAGGGGCGCACCTACCGGACCCTGTTGCGAAAACTCTGGGTGGCCCTGGGTTTTACGCTGCCCGTTTTCCTGATCGCCATGTCTGACATGCTGCCCGGCAGCCCCCTCTACGACCTGATGCCCCCGCGGGCCTGGAACTGGGTGCAATGGGCCCTGTCGCTGCCGGTTGTGTTCTACGCCACCTGGATGTTCTTCCAGAGGGCTTACCGCTCCATCCGGTACTGGAACCTGAACATGTTCACCCTCATAGGGATCGGAGCAGGGATTGCCTGGTTATTCAGTGTTATGGGACTGTTGTTCCCGGGGTTCTTCCCCGACCAGTTCAAATCGGATCAGGGAGATGTCCACGTCTATTTCGAGGCTGCGACGGTTATCCTTACCCTGGTCCTGCTGGGCCAGGTCCTTGAGGCAAGGGCTCACGGCAAGACCAGCTCGGCCGTCAGGGAATTGCTCAAACTGGCCCCCAACAGGGCCGTGCGGGTGCGGGACGGCCTTGAAGAGGAGATTTCCATCGACGCCATTGAAATCGGCGATATCCTGCGGGTGAAGCCGGGCGAAAGGATCCCCGTGGACGGCACCCTTACCGGGGGACAGAGCACCGTGGACGAATCCATGATCAGCGGAGAGCCCATTCCCGTGGACAAAGCAGAGGGAGACGCCGTGCGGAGCGGAACCATCAACGGGAACCAGTCCTTTCTGATGGTGGCCGAGAAGATCGGATCGGATACCCTGCTGGCCCAGATCATCCGGATGGTCAACGAAGCGGGCCGCAGCCGGGCGCCTATACAGCATCTGGCCGACCGGGTCTCTGCCTGGTTTGTGCCCATCGTGGTAATTACCGCCCTGCTGACCGCCCTTACCTGGGCCCTTTGGGGCCCTGAGCCCGCCTATGTCTACGGCCTGGTCAACGGGATTGCCGTGCTGATCATCGCCTGCCCCTGTGCCCTGGGTCTGGCTACGCCCATGTCGGTTATGGTCGGCGTGGGGAAGGGGGCCCAGAATGGCATCCTGATCCGGGATGCTGCGGCCCTGGAAACCCTGGCCAAGGTAGATACGTTGCTGGTGGATAAAACAGGCACCCTCACAGAGGGTAAACCCGCGGTAGATGCCGTGGAGGCGACCTCCGGGATGGATCCGGACCAGGTGTTGCGGATCATCGCCAGCCTCAACCGCCCCAGCGAACACCCTCTGGCCCGGGCTACCGTGGGCCATGCCGAAGCGCTGGGGATGGTCCTGCAGGAAGCTGAAGACTTTCGGGCCGTAACGGGCAAGGGAGTCACGGGCCGTTTAGCCGGAAGCCGTATCGCCCTCGGAAATAGGAGCCTGATGCAGGAGGCAGGTGCCGAACTTCCGGCGAGCCTGCTGGAAAGGGCCCATGCCCATCAGGAAAAGGGCAAGACCGTATCTTTCCTGTCGGTCGACGGAACCGTCTCGGGTTTCGTCGTAATCGGGGACAAGCTAAAACCGGGCAGCCGAAAGGCGATCGAAACCCTTCGCAAGCAGGGTGTGGAGGTAATTATGCTTACCGGGGATAACGAGCGCACCGCCCGTTCGGTTGCTGCCTCCCTGCATCTATCAGGGTACCGTGCCGGCATGCTGCCTGAGGACAAGCTCATGGAAGTAACACAATTACGGGAATCCGGTAAAGTGGTGGCCATGGCGGGCGACGGGATCAACGACGCCCCTGCCCTGGCCGGGAGCGACGTGGGGATCGCCATGGGGACCGGGACCGACGTGGCCATCGAAAGCGCAGGCATCACCCTGGTAAAAGGGGAACTGCAGGCCCTTGTGAAGGCCCGCGTACTGAGTTCCAAGGTAATGCGAAACATACGGGAAAACCTGTTTTTTGCACTGGTTTACAATACTATAGGGGTACCGGTGGCGGCCGGGGTGCTGTATCCGTTCTTCGGCGTGCTGCTCTCGCCCATGCTGGCGGCGGCGGCCATGAGCTTCAGTTCGGTTTCTGTAATCCTAAATGCATTGCGTTTAAAAAAAACAAACTTATGACTACACCTTTCAAGGGTTTAATCGCCCTGCTGCTAGCCTTCGTCCTGTTCGCCGGATGCCGGGAACGCCAGTCAAAAGACAATGGGACCGGACATGAACACCCGGTTGAAGCCCCATCTGAAACAACCACGGCAACGGCGCTCAGCCCGCATAAGACAGCCATGGCCATGGTTGGCAAGGCACATGTGCACATCGACTATTCGGCCCCAAGCACCCGCGGTCGGATCATCTTCGGCGGGTTACTGGCTTATGGAGAGATCTGGCAGGCCGGTGCGCACAATGCCACCTGGATTGAGACCGACCAGGATCTGGTAATTGCTGGCAAGGAGCTGAAGGCCGGAAAATATGGTTTTTTTGCCATACCGACCCGGGACCGGTGGACCCTGATATTCAACACCCGCTGGGACCAGCATGGCAAAGACGAATACCGCCCTGAAGAAGATGCCCTGCGCCTGGAGGTAACGCCCCAATGGTCAGATACCATTACCGAGCAACTTACCTACACCGTCTCTGAAGTGGGCCCCGGTCAGGGCAGGGTGACCCTTTCGTGGGAAAAGGCTACGGTTCAATTTTTATTTACTCTAACTGAAAAGGAAAATGGTTAAAAGGAAAACAGCTATCGCGATTCGAAAGACACACCGCTACCTGGGCCTCTTCCTGGGGATTCAATTTATTTTCTGGACTGTGAGCGGTCTCTATTTCAGCTGGACCGACATCGACGCGATCCACGGGGACCATTTCAGGCAACTCCCCCCGAAGCGTCCGACCTATAGCGGGCTCCTGCCTCCTGTTTTCCCGGAAGGCCTGGGGGTATACAGCCTGGAACTGCGTTCCGTGGCCGGAAAACCCCATTACTGGGTAAACGATTCCCTGCTGATCGATGCCGCCACAGGAGAACGCCGCAGCGGGATAACAGCCGCGGAAGCCCGGGCCGTGGCAGCTGACCACATGCGGGAAGACCTGCAGGTGATCTCGGTGGAACAAATCACGGAATTCGGCCCTCACCACGAATACCGGGGCAGGCCCCTTCCGGCTTATGTGTTCACCTACGACCACCCCGAAGCCATCAAGGCCTATGTTTCGATAGCGGACGGCCGCTTCCAGACCGTGCGGTACCGCAGCTGGCGCTGGTTCGACTTCCTCTGGATGACCCATACCATGGACTATCAGGGACGCGACAACTTCAATACCACCCTGCTGCGGGCCTTCTCGCTGCTGGGCCTAATCACCGTTATCAGCGGCTTTGTGCTCTGGGGGGTAAGCTCTCCCAGACTTCGCAAGGCTGCTCAACTGCAAGCATCTAATACATCCGAATCATGAAAAGGACCACACTCTGGATAGTCCTGTCCATAGCCGCCGGGCTCCTGCTCGGCTATCTGGTATTTGCTCCCGGTACAACCGAAGCCGACACCCTTCACGAACACAGCGAGGGAGGTGCCGAAACCTCCCTTTGGACCTGTTCCATGCACCCGCAGATCCTGCAACCGGAAGCGGGGAAATGCCCCATTTGCGGCATGGACCTGATACCCGCCGGGTCGGGCCAGGACGGCCTGGCTCCCGGTCAGTTCCGCCTAACGGAGAATGCACTGGCCCTGGCCGACATTCGCACCACCCGGGTGGGGGCGGGCTCCGGGCAAACCCAGGCCATCAGGTTGTCGGGAACCCTCAGGGCGAACGAGAAGACGATAGCCACCCAATCGGCCTATTTCGACGGCCGCATCGAGCGGCTCCTGGTCAATTATGAAGGCGAAACCGTGCGCATGGGCCAGCTCCTGGCCACCCTCTATGCCCCGGAACTGGTCGCTGCCCAGCAGGAACTGCTCACCGCAGCCACCTGTAAGGATGCGCATCCGGCCCTGTACGAAGCCGTACGCAAAAAGCTGACCCTCTGGAAGCTTTCCGAGGCCCAGATAGCCGAAATCGAGTCTTCCGGAAAGGTGCAGGAATATTTTCCAATATATTCCAACGTATCGGGCAACGTATCGGAAATTATGGTGGCGGCCGGAGATTACGTCAATAAGGGCACCCCCTTGTTCCGGATAGCCGACCTCGGCACGGTATGGGCCGATTTCGATGCCTATGAGAACCAGCTCGACCGCATTGGAGAGAAGCAAACCCTGACCATTCGGGCCAAGGCCCTTCCCGATGCGCAGTTCAGCGGGGTGATCAGTTTCATCAGCCCGGTGCTTAACCCGGCCACGCGCACCGCCACGGTACGGGCCGTATTGAGGAATCCGGCAGGCAGGCTCAAACCCGGGATGTTTGTCTACGGGGAATTGGCGTCTGGCCAAGCCGCAAAAAGCGGGTCTTTGGTGCTGCCCGAAAGTGCCGTCCTATGGACAGGGGAGCGGTCGGTGGTTTATCTGAAGCCCGACCCCATGCATCCTGTTTTCGAAATGCGGGAGGTATCACTGGGCCCTGCCGTGGAGGGGGGGTACCTGGTGCTCTCGGGCCTGCAGGGGGGCGAAGAAGTGGTTACGCAGGGCGCTTTTACCCTCGACGCCGCCGCCCAGTTGCAGGGCGGTAAATCTATGATGAATCCGGGCGGCGGCAAATCGGCCACCGGGCATGAGGCGCATTTGGGACTGCCGGCGGAAAACGGACAGGGAACCCGGACAGGCCCTGACTCAGCAGCCTTCGAAGGGCTTGTATCGCTTTACCTCGGTCTGAAGGATGCCCTGGTGGCTTCAGATACCGAGAAGGCCAGGGCTGTTGCCGGCACGGCGATAAGCTATATAGACGACCATCCGGATGGAAACTTGCAGCCAGCCCTGCGGGAAAGGCTTCGGGACCTAAGCCGTGCGACAGACCTCCCCAACCAGCGGGAAGCGTTCCGGCAGGTATCTGAAATCCTGATCGGAAGCGGGGAGGGGATGGAGCACCATGGGCGTACCCTGTACGTCCAGTTCTGCCCCATGGCCAACGACAATAAGGGCGCCTATTGGCTCAGCGCCCAGGCAGAGATACGCAATCCCTATTTCGGCGATGCCATGCTGACCTGCGGGGAGAACCGCGCCACCTGGGCGGCCAACTGAGCAATTTTTGTATTTTGGGGATCATTCCCAAAATGCAAAATATGGCCGATAGACCAGCGTACCCGCTCATGCGTCTCAGGGCGGTCTTCTGCGGAGGACTGCTGATTGCACTGTTGTTGCTCTCGTGCAGGGAGCAGGATGTTCAGACCGTCCCCCCGAGAACGCTTCCCAATATCATCTATATCCTGGCCGACGACCTGGGGTACGGCGACCTGGGCGCCTACGGGCAACAGTATATCGAAACCCCCAACCTGGACCGTCTGGCCCGCGACGGGATGCTCTTTACACAACACTACGCCGGGGCGCCTGTTTGCGCCCCCTCGCGCTACATGTTGCTTACCGGCAAGCATTCCGGACATGCCTATATTCGAGGCAACGACGAATGGGGCGATCGCGGACCGGTATGGGATTACAGGGCCATGGCCCGCGATTCCACCCTGGAGGGGCAACGTCCCCTGCCCCCGGGGGAGGTCTTGCTCCCGCACCGGCTGAAATCGGCTGGCTACCGCACGGGAATGTTCGGGAAATGGGGGCTGGGAGCCCCCCATACCGCCTCGATCCCGACCCGGATGGGATTTGATGTTTTTTACGGGTACAACTGCCAGCGCCAGGCCCATACCTACTACCCGCTGCACCTGTACGAGAACGAGCACCGGGTGCATTTGAACAACGACACCATACCGCCCCACAGCGGTTTTGCGCTAACCGGAGGGAAAGACGATTACGGATTTTTCGACCAGGCCGACTATGCCCCCGACCATATCTTCGGGGCCCTGAGCCGGTTTGTCGACCAGGGCGGGGAGGCGCCTTTCTTCGCCTACTGGGCCACGCCCATCCCGCACGTACCCCTGCAGGCCCCGGAAGCCTGGCTGCGTTACTACGAAGAAAAATTCGGACCGGAAGCCCCGTACGTTTCCGGCGATGGCACAGGCTATTTTCCCCAGCGCAGCCCGCGGGCCGCTTATGCGGCCATGGTTTCCTACCTCGACCAGCAGGTGGGCCGGTTGCTGGATCAGCTGCAGGAGAAGGGGCTCTATGAGAATACCCTTATCCTGTTCAGCTCCGACAACGGGCCGTCGTATGCAGGGGGTGCCGATCCCGGGTGGTTTGCCAGTGCCGGTCCCTTCAGGTCCGAATACGGCCGGGGCAAAGGCTTCGTCTACGAAGGGGGCATTCGCGTACCCATGATTGCTTCCTGGCCCGGGCACATTGCCCCCGGCACGCATACCGACCACCTTTCGGCCCAGTACGACCTGGTGGCCACGCTGGCTGAGCTCACGGGCTTTGAAGGACCGGCTGCCGGAGACGGGGTAAGTTTTCTGCCCACTCTTCTGGGCGAGGGGCAGCAGGCACAGCACCCCTATTTGCTGTGGGCCTACCCCGAATACGGGGGGCAGCTGGCCCTGCGCACCGCCCGATGGAAGTACGTGCAGCGGGGCCTGAACGATCCCGCCGACAATCCGGGGCCGGAACTCTACGACCTGGCAGCCGATCCCGTGGAGGAGCAAAACCTGGCCGACCGGTACCCCGACAGGGTCGACAGCCTGAAAATCCTGCTGGCCAGGGAATACGAAGTGCCTACTACCGAACGCTTCCGCCTTTCTGAATGGGAAAGTCGCGACGGGGATTAGCCAGATCGGCTCCCGCATAACTTTTTATAACTTTT
>DATIPV010000092.1:0-4509 GCA_035471525.1 Robiginitalea sp. | reverse complement strand
ATTCTGTACCCTGCCCGGAACCTTTGGCGCAGCTGGAAGTCTCAGAGAGGTCTGAGGGAGTTAAAATTCTGGAAAAGATGTTTGGGGGTCCGGTAAAAATGACATAAATTTGCAGCCTGTTTCGAACCAAGTAAAAGAAGTGCAATGTCAAAAGTCTGCGAACTTACCGGGAAAAAGGCACAATTCGGGAACAACGTATCCTTCTCCATCAACAAGACCCGGAGAAGGTTCGACGTAAACCTTTCCAAGAAGCGTTTTTATATTCCGGACGAGGATCGCTGGGTAACGCTTCGGATTTCTACCCGGGCATTGAAAACCATCAATAAGAAAGGGATTTCCGCTGTTCTGAAAGAAGCCAAACAGAACGGGATCATTATTTAAGGCATCTGATTTTTAAGCGTAGCGACCATGGCAAAGAAAGGAAATAGAGTGCAGGTTATCCTGGAGTGCACCGAGCACAAGGGGTCCGGGATGCCCGGAACTTCCCGGTACATCACCACCAAAAACAAGAAGAATACACCCGATCGGATGGAATTGAAGAAATTCAACCCCATCCTCAAGCGTATGACCACTCACAAAGAGATAAAATAACAGAACATGGCTAAGAAAACCGTAGCATCCCTTCAGACTTCTTCCAAAAGGCTGACCAAGGCCATCAAGATGGTCAAGTCTCCCAAGACCGGGGCTTATACCTTTATGGAAGCCGTAATGGCACCTGAAATGGTCAACGACTGGTTGAACCAAAAATAGAACACCCCTGCGTGTGACTGCAACCGCCCCTGCCCAGGAGGCGGTTTTTTGTTTTTGGCAACAAATGGCCTGCGGGAGGGCAGCATCCCGAGTTGTTAAAATAGTATCTTTGCAAGGCAGCACCGTTTCCGATGAGTTTTTTCAAGAAAATATTCAGCCCTGAGAAGAAGCAGACCCTGGACAAGGGCCTGGAAAAATCCAAAACCACCTTTTTCGGGAAGCTTTCCAAGGCGGTGGTGGGCAAATCGCGGGTAGATGACGAAGTACTCGACAACCTGGAGGAGGTACTCGTTTCGTCTGACGTGGGCGTGGCCACCACCCTTAAAATAATCGAACGCATCGAAGCCCGGGTAGCCCGCGACAAGTACATGGGCACCGAGGAGCTCAACCTGATACTGCGCGAGGAGATAGCGGGACTGCTGTCGGAAACCCATGTGGGGGAAGCGGCCGAACTGTCCCTGCCCGAGGTGGAAGGGCCCTATGTGATTATGGTGGTCGGGGTCAACGGGGTCGGAAAAACGACGACGATCGGAAAGCTCGCCTACCAGTTCAGGCAGCAGGGCAAAAAAGTGGTGCTGGGGGCCGCCGATACCTTCCGGGCTGCCGCCATAGACCAGCTGGAGATCTGGGCCCAGCGCGCAGGGGTACCGCTGGTGAAGCAGCAAATGGGGAGCGATCCGGCATCCGTTGCCTACGACACCCTGAGCTCGGCCGTAAACCAGCAGGCCGACGTGGTACTGATCGATACGGCCGGCCGGCTGCACAACAAGGTGAACCTGATGAACGAGCTTGGCAAGATTCGCCGCGTGATGCAGAAGGTGGTGCCCGGGGCACCGCATGAGGTGCTGCTGGTACTCGACGGCTCCACGGGGCAGAACGCCTTTGAACAGGCCAGGGCCTTTACCCAGGTAACCGAGGTGAATGCCCTGGCGGTTACCAAGCTCGACGGGACGGCCAAAGGCGGGGTGGTAATCGGCATCTCCGACCAGTTCCAGATCCCGGTCAAGTACATCGGGGTCGGGGAGGGGATGGAAGACCTGCAGGTATTCAACAAATTTGAATTCGTGGATTCGTTTTTCAGAGAGAACAGCTGAAGGTGCCCTGCTGCAGGGGGCACGTTGCCGGAACGGAATTAACTGCCAAGTCTATGAGCTTTTTGCAAATCAGCCGCCGGCCACTTTCGGCCGGGCTCGCATCGCTGGCACTCCTCGCTTTTTGCGCCTGTACCGGAGGTGAGCCTTCGGGGAAAGGGCCGGACGCATCGGGGAAAGAAGGCCGCATTTGGGAGCCCTACAACGACTCGGCCGAACTGGCTGCCAACGCCGACCACCCCATTGCGCGCATGCGCTACAAGCTAATCCGGTCGCGCATTTCCGACAAGAATGAGGTCTTCGGGCCCCTGTATGCCGAGGTCCTGAGAATGAGCCCCGAAACCTATGCTTCCCTGCGCCCGTTGATCCTGGAACAGCCCATCCCGGTGATACAGCAGCATATCCGGGAAGGCCGCCTGAGCTATGAGCAGCTCACCCGGTTTTTCCTCTACCGCATCTATAAATACGAGCTCGACAACGCCACCACGCTCAACACGGTACTCGTCCTGAATCCGGAGGCCCTCAGGCAGGCCCGCATCTGCGACGAGGTGCTCAGAACCCTGCCGGAGGAAAGGAGGCATCCCATTTTCGGCATGCCCATTTTGCTGAAAGACAATATCGGCGCCGAGGGAATGCCCACAACGGCCGGAGCCGCGGCCCTGGTCCGCCATCGCCCCGGCGACGCTTTTATCACGGCCCGCCTGCGCCAGAACGGCGCCATCGTTTTGGGCAAGGTTAACCTGAGTGAGTGGGCCTATTATTTCTGTGAAGGCTGCCCGGTGGGGTATAGCGCCGTGGGCGGCCAGACGCTCAACCCCTACGGGCGCCGCGTATTTGAAACCGGCGGCTCCAGTTCGGGCAGCGGCACGGCCGTGGCTGCGGGTTACGCTGTGGGCGCGGTGGGAACGGAGACCTCGGGTTCCATCCTCTCGCCTTCGGGCCAGAATTCGGTGGTCGGGCTCAAGCCCACGGTGGGCCTGCTGAGCCGGAGCGGCATTGTCCCCATCTCCTCTACCCTCGATACGCCCGGGCCTATGGCAGGCAGTACGATCGACGCGGCCGTCTTGCTCGACGCCATGAAGGGCACAGACATGAACGACCCCAAGGCGGGCAAATATTACCTGGAGGGGACCGGCTACCTGCCCCGTCCGTATTCCTTTGCCGGAAAACGGCTGGGGGTATTTGCCGATCTGCTGGAAATGGACAGTCTGTATGCCGGGGCCGTGCAACAGCTGCGGGAGGCCGGGGCCGAGATAGTTCCCTTTGTACCGCCCGACGAGGAGCTGCAGGGATTCAGCACCCTGCTCAATTTCGATATGCAACGCGACCTGCCGGCCTACTTCTCCACAGCCGTGCGGCCAGCCGATTCGATACAGGTCCGCTCCGCCGAAGAGGTGGTGGCCTTTAACCTGGCCGACTCGGCCTTGCGGGCGCCTTACGGGCAGGCGCGCCTGCTCGGGGTGGTGCACGACCGCACCGGCCCCGATTCGCTGGAAGCCATTAAAAGGGAGCTGCGCCAGGCAGGCCGCCGTTTCTTCAACACCCCCTGGCAGGCAAACGGCCTGGAGGCCGTGCTCTCGGTAAATAACCGCCATGCGAGCTATGCCGCCGTGGCCGAATACCCGGCCCTGGCGGTGCCCATGGGCTACCGGGAAACAGGAGAGCCTGCCGGGCTAACCTTTATCGGCAAACCCTTTCAGGAAGAAAAACTGCTGGATATGGGCCATGCCTTCGAACAGCTGCTGCCGGCCCGGCAAACGCCGCAGGCGTACCGGGAGTAAAAGCGGAAAACCGGCCAAATTCTGTGAAATCAGCTTACGGTTCGCCCCGCATGTTGTATTTTTGCGCCCCAATCTCACGTATGCGTACCAAATCGCTCAAAAAGAACCGAATCAATGTGGTTACCCTGGGGTGCTCCAAGAATCTGTACGATTCCGAGGTGCTCATGGGGCAGCTGAAGGCCGGCAACAAGGATGTGGTACACGAAGGGGAGGGCAATATCGTGGTGATCAACACCTGCGGGTTTATCGCCAACGCCAAGGAGGAGAGCGTGAATACCATCCTGGAATACGTGCGCCGGAAAGAGGCCGGGCAGGTAGACAAGGTTTTTGTGACCGGTTGCCTGAGCGAGCGCTACAAGCCCGACCTGGAGCGGGAAATCCCCGATGTGGACGCCTATTTCGGCACGCGCGAGCTCCCCAGGCTGCTCAAGGCTCTCGGGGCCGATTACCGGCACGAACTGGTCGGGGAGCGGCTGACCACCACCCCCACGCATTACGCCTACCTGAAAATAGCGGAGGGCTGCGACCGCCCCTGTTCGTTCTGCGCCATTCCGCTCATGCGGGGCGGCCACCGCAGCCAGCCGATCGAAGACCTGGTTAAGGAAGCCGAAGGCCTGGCCGCCAAAGGTGTACGCGAACTTATCCTGATTGCGCAGGACCTGACTTACTACGGCCTCGACCTCTATAAGAAACGGGCGCTGGCCGACCTGCTCCGCGCCCTGGCGCGGGTGGAGGGGATCGAGTGGATCAGGCTCCACTATGCCTTCCCCTCAGGTTTCCCGACCGATGTGCTGGAGGTTATGCGGCAGGAACCCAAGATCTGCAACTACATCGATATCCCGCTCCAGCATATTTCGGACCCCATCCTGAAGAGCATGCGGCGGGGG
>DATIPV010000091.1:0-9291 GCA_035471525.1 Robiginitalea sp. | reverse complement strand
TGGCAGGTTTAAACAGCGTGGTGTTGCCCATGATAATGGCCGGGATCAGCAAAGCAAAGGTCTCGTTGAGCGGATAGTTGTAAGGCCCCAGGCAGAGCACCACCCCGAGGGGCCCCCTGCGGATATGCGCGTAAACCCCGTCGTGCTTGCTGAACTTGGCGCAATTCCGGTCGAGTGTTTTGTACTCTTCTATGGTATCGTAGATATACTCCACGGTGCGGTCGAACTCCTTTTCGGAATCGGGGAGCGATTTCCCGATTTCCCACATGAGCAACCGCACTACCTCTTCTCTTTTCGCCTCCATCTGACGGACGAATTTCTCCATGCAGGCGATGCGGTCGCGTACCTTCATGGTGGGCCAGGCCCCCTTGCCCTCATCATAGGCGTCCAGGGCCGCCTGCAGGGCCTCCAGGGCATCTTCCTCGCCCATGTCGGGGATGCTTCCCAAAAGCGTGGGGGCATAGGCCTCTGTAGACGAAATGGTGGAATATACCGGGGTTACGCTGCCCTCCCACCGGCGCAATTTGCCTCCGGCCAGATAGGTTCGCTGGTCGATGGGCGCCCCGGGCAGATGCAGTTCGGGAATCGGAAAGTCGGTTTTCATATGCGGGTCGGGTTAGACGATGGGCTTCATAGCGGTCATGGATTCCCTCAACCGGGTTCCCACAACTTCAACAGGGTGCTTGCGCAGCGCCTTGTTCACGGCTATGAGCTTCGCATTGTCCACTCCGTTGTCGCGGTCTGAGCCAAAAGCCTCCCCGATGACATCGGCACCGATCTTCTTCATGAAATCGCCCAGCAAGGGCTTGCAGGCGTGGTCGAACAGGTAACAACCGTATTCGGCCGTATCCGAAATTACCCGGTTCATCTCGAACAACTTCTTGCGGGCTATGGTATTGGCGATGAGCGGGGTCTCGTGCAGCGATTCGTAGTAGGCCGATTCCCCGATGATTCCCGATTCGGTCATCGACTCGTAGGCCAGCTCCACCCCGGCGCGCACAAAGGCCACCATCAGCACCCCCTTGTCGTAGTATTCCTGCTCCCTTATCTTCATAGGCCCGGCCGGGGTCTTCTCAAAATGGGTGTCGGATGTTGCCGACCGCCAGTTCAGAAGGTCTTTGTCCCCGTTGGCCCAGTCTTCCATCATGGTCCTGGAGAAATGCCCGCTCATAATGTCGTCCATGTGCTTGCGGAACAGAGGCCGCATAATGTCCTTAAGCTCCTCCGACAATTCAAATGCCTTGATCTTTGCCGGGTTCGAGAGCCGGTCCATCATATTGGTGATCCCCCCGTACTTGAGCCCTTCCGTGATGGTTTCCCAGCCGTACTGTATGAGTTTGGAGGCGTAACCCGGGTCGATCCCCTTTTCGACCATTTTGTCAAAACAAAGGATGGAGCCCGTTTGCAGCAGGCCGCAAAGGATGGTCTGTTCGCCCATTAGGTCCGATTTTACCTCGGCCACAAACGACGATTCCAAAACTCCGGCCTTGTCGCCTCCCGTGGCCACGGCATACGCCTTGGCCTGCGCCAGCCCCTTGCCTTCCGGGTCGTTTTCGGGGTGCACGGCGATCAGGGTGGGTACCCCGAAGCCGCGTTTGTATTCTTCCCGCACCTCTGAGCCCGGGCTTTTGGGGGCCACCATAATCACGGTAATGTCCTGGCGCACCTGCATCCCCTCCTCTACGATGTTGAACCCGTGTGAATACGACAGGGTGGCGCCTTTCTTCATAAGCGGCATTACGCTGCCCACCACCTTGGTATGCTGCTTGTCGGGGGTGAGATTGATGACCAGGTCGGCACTGGGGATCAGCTCCTCATAGGTGCCTACCCTGAAGCCATTCTCCGTGGCATTCACGTAGGAAGCCCGTTTTTCCCGGATGGCGGCCTCGCGGAGCGTGTAGGAGATATCCAGGCCCGAATCGCGCATGTTCAGCCCCTGGTTGAGCCCCTGGGCCCCGCACCCTATAATGACAATTTTTTTGCCTTTGAGGGCCTGCACCCCGTCTGAGAATTCGGAAGCCTCCATAAAGCGGCATTTGCCCAGCTGCTGAAGTTGCTCGCGAAGGGAAAGACTATTGAAATAATTGCTCATAATTCAGTGTTCTGTTTATTCTGATTATTGGTTTATGCTTGTTGGAACTTGGCCAGCAGGGCCGAAATGGGCATCTCGGCCTTGGAAACCGCAATGCGGCCGCTGCGCACGAACTGCATGATGCCAAACGGCTCCAGTTCGTGGTACATCTGGTCGATTTCGTGCCGCCGGCCGGTTTTTGCCAGTACGAAAAAATCGCGGCTCACGGTCACAATCTGCGCATGGCTGTCTTTGATGATGTTCTGGATCTGCCGCTCGTCGAACAGCAGGTGGGAAGCGATCTTGAACAGGGCCGACTCCTGGTAAATGGTCTCCTCGTCGGTGTGATAGAAAGCCTTGATCACTTCGATCTGCTTCTCGATCTGCGAGACGATATGACGGGTCCAGTCTTCCGTGGTATTGACCACAATGGTAAACTTTGAAATTCTGTCTATTTCTGATTTAGAGACATTTAAACTTTCTATGTTAATATGTCTCTTTAAGAATATGCCGGAAATACGGTTGAGCAGGCCAACCTGGTTTTCCGAATACACCGAGATGGTGAACCACTGATTTTCCATAATTCAGAGGGCAATTGCGCTGCCCGGTTATTTGTGTTCCTATTTCAAACGGATATCCGAAACCGAAGCCCCGGAAGGGATCATCGGAAATACGTTGTCTTCTTTTTCGACCTTTACTTCCAGGAAGTAGGCATCCGGGCAGGCGATCATCTCAGCGACGGCCCCTGCCAGATCGGCCCGCTCGGTAACCCGTCGGGCCCGGATATGGTATCCCTCGGCTATCTTGACGAAATCGGGGTTGGTCATCACGGTGGAAGCGTAGCGTTTGTCGAAGAACAGTTCCTGCCACTGGCGCACCATTCCCAAAAAGTCGTTGTTGAGCACCACGATCTTCACCGGGGTGCGGGTCTGGAAGATGGTGCCCAGCTCCTGGATGTTCATCTGGTATCCCCCGTCTCCCGCTATGGCGATTACTTCCCGGTCCATGGCGCCCATCTTGGCCCCGATGGCTGCGGGTAGGGCAAAGCCCATCGTGCCGAGCCCTCCAGAGGTAATATTGCTTTTCGATTGGCGGAATTTGGCATACCGGCAGGCGACCATCTGGTGCTGGCCCACATCGGTCACGATAATGGCCTTGTGGTCGGTAACCCTGTTGATCTCGGCGATTACCTCCCCCATGGTCAGGCCCGGTTTATCGGGATGCAGGTCCTTGCGGATCACCGCTTCATATTCTTCCTCATATTTTTTGTGGAACTCCCCAAGCCAGGCGTCATGCGATTTTTTCTCGATTTTGGGCAGCAGCAGCGACAGGGTTTCCTTGGCATTGCCCAACACCGCCAGGTCTACCTTCACATTTTTATTTACCTCAGACGGGTCTATTTCAAAATGAAGGATGGAGGCCTGCTTGGCGTAGGTCGCCAGATTTCCCGTTACGCGGTCGTCGAAGCGCATGCCGATGGCAATCAGCAAATCGCACGCGTTGGTAAGCACGTTGGGGCCGTAATTCCCGTGCATGCCAACCATCCCCACGTTTAAGGGATGGTCCGAATCCAGGGCAGATAGTCCCAAAATGGTCCAGGCAGCGGGGATTCCCGACTTTTCAATAAACGCCTTCAGCTCGGCTTCGGCCTGCCCGAGGATAACCCCCTGCCCGAAGACGATATACGGTTTCTTGGCCCGGTTGATCATTTCGGCCGCGGCATCGATCACAGCCATATCGGGCTGGGGCACCGGCTTGTAGCTGCGCACCCCCCGGCAGGGGGCGTACGTGAAATCCAGGGTGTCGAACTGGGCGTTCTTGGTAATGTCTACCAATACCGGGCCCGGACGCCCGCTGCGGGCGATGAAAAAGGCCTTGGCCATCACCTCCGGGATCTCCTCGGCCCGGGTAATCTGGTAATTCCATTTGGTCACAGGGGTGGAAATACCGATGATATCGGTCTCCTGGAAGGCATCGGATCCCAGTAAGTGGCGGGGCACCTGCCCCGTTATGCACACCACGGGAGTTGAGTCGATCTGGGCATCGGCCAGGCCGGTAACCAGATTGGTGGCTCCGGGGCCCGATGTGGCCATGGCCACCCCTACCCGGCCGCTGGCCCGGGCAAAACCCTGGGCGGCGTGAACGGCACCCTGCTCGTGGCGTGTGAGCACGTGATGCAACCGGTCCTTGAACTTGTAGAGCTCATCGTACACGGGCATAATGGCGCCCCCCGGGTATCCGTAAAGAAGGTTTACCCCTTCTGCCAGCAGGCAATGAATGATGGCCTCGGCCCCGGTAATCCGCAGTGCTTTTTCCTGGGTCTGTTGCTTCTTTAATTCTTTTACTGGTTCCATATTCGCAACCCTGATTTAATTCGTTTTAGATTTCGTCGGTCACACAGCCCTCCGATGCGGAGGAGACCGTTTTGGCATATTTGTACAGGGAGCCCTTGCGCACTTTCAGCGGCGGAGCCGTCCACGCCTCCTTACGGGCCTCCAGCTCCTCCGGGGATAGGGCCACGGACAATTCGTTGCTCTCGGCGTCTATGGTAATGCGGTCGCCGTCCTTAAGCAGGGCGATAGGGCCTCCGACCTGCGCTTCCGGTGTAACGTGGCCTACCACGAACCCATGGGTACCCCCTGAAAACCGGCCATCGGTGATCAATGCCACATCTTTCCCCAGCCCGGCGCCCATAATGGCACTGGTGGGCTTCAGCATTTCAGGCATGCCCGGTCCGCCTCTGGGGCCCTCGTACCGGATCACCACCACATCCCCTTTCTGAACCCTGCCTTCCCCGATTCCCCGGTTTGCCTCGAACTCGCCTTCGAAAACGCGGGCCGTCCCTTCGAAGCGAAGCCCTTCCTTGCCGGTTATCTTGGCAACGGCCCCGGTGGGCGACAGGTTGCCGTAAAGGATCCTCAGGTGTCCTGTTTCTTTGATCGGGTCCGACAGCGGCCGCAACACGTTTTGCCCCTCCTGCAAGCCCGGCAGATCGCGCAGGTTTTCCGCCACGGTCTTCCCCGTAACGGTCAGGCAATCGCCGTGCAACATGCCGGCGTCCAGCATGAATTTCATCACCGCCGGTATGCCCCCTATACCGTGCACGTCTTCCATCAGGTATTTCCCGCTGGGTTTCAGGTCGGCCAAAAAGGGAGTCTGGTCGCTTATGCGCTGAAAATCGTCGAGGGTGAAGTCGATACCGGCAGCCCTTGCAATGGCCAGGAAATGCAGCACGGCATTCGTGGAGCCTCCCAATACGACCACCAGGCGAACGGCATTTTCCAGGGAGCGTCGGGTAATGATGTCCAGGGGCTTGATGTCTTTTTCCAGGAGCAGGCGCAGGGCCTCTCCGGCGCGCTGGCAATCGCCTTTCTTATCGGGGCCCACGGCCGGGTTGGAAGAACTGTACGGGAGCGACATACCCAGGGCCTCGATGGCCGAGGCCATGGTGTTGGCCGTGTACATGCCCCCGCAGGCGCCGGCACCCGGGCAGGCGTGCTGGATTACCTGCTTGTACTGCTTTTCGTCCAAATTTCCGGCTACCTTCTGCCCCCAGGCTTCAAAAGCCGAGACTACGTCCAGTTTTTGGTTGTTCAGGCAGCCCGAGGCAATAGTGCCCCCGTATACCAGTACCGAAGGCCGGTTCAGGCGAATCATCGCCATCAGCGCCCCCGGCATATTTTTATCGCATCCCACCACCGTAACCAGGCCGTCGTAATTCATGGCCTGTACCACCGTTTCCATGGAATCGGCGATGATATCGCGGGAAGGCAGCGAATAGCGCATGCCGTAGGTGCCCATGGAAATTCCGTCGCTCACCCCGATGGTGTTGAAGATAAGCCCCACCAGGCCCTGCTGCTCGGTCCCTTCCTTTACGTGCACTGCCAGCTGGTTCAGGTGCATGTTGCACGGGTTTCCCTCGTAGCCTGTGCTGGCAATGCCCACCTGGGGCTTTTTCAGATCTTCCTCCGTTAGGCCGAGGGCGTAAAGCATGGCCTGGGAGGCGGGCTGGGTCGGGTCCTGGGTAACATTTTTACTGAATTTATTCAGTTCCATAGGCAAAATTCTAAAATGCGGACAGATCAATCCAATTTCAAAGATATGTGATTGCCCAAGCCGGGAGCTCCGCACCGGGCCCCCACTACAGGCTCATTTGCGAGATTACGGCATTATACCCCTATATTTCAACAGGTTAAGTGCACAAAATTACCATATTCAATCAAGTCCTATCCGTGCCTGAAAGAGATCTGAATCGGTTGGAAAAGCCGTCTGGGCCATAGGAATCTGCGCCCCCGGAAGAAGAGAAATAGCGGGGCGTTCAATAACCCGCCGCACAGAATTTGACGCGGTCGCGGGATTTTTTCTGGGCCACAATGCTCAGCGCATTTTCCTCCAGTTGCAGGATACGCGGATAGCCGCCCGTGGTCTGCCCGTCACACATCAAAATGATCAATTTGCCCGAAGGGGCCAGTTGCACGGTGCCCGGGAGGGTGGCCGAGGTAATCATGCTAATGGTGTGCGAAGGCAAAAGCTCGCTGAGCTGGCAGGCCATCCGGTCGTGCTCCTTGGCCAGGCTGAATTCCTGGCTGAACAGCATTTCGCGCTGTATCTGGCTCAGCAGGTCGAATTCCGGCCCAGGGAATGCCAGCAGTTCGCGCTCCCTGATATGGTCTGCATGGCTCCACTTCAGGATTTTTGGAGTGTAATCTGTGCAAGGGGTATAGGCAAGTTCGTCCCCCGCCTTTACCTGGCTCCGTTCGGTAACCGGGCTGTAATACGAGCGGCTCCCCAGCACCAGGGGCGTCAGAAGCCCCCCCTTCACACCCAGGTAGGCCCGGAACCCGTTCTTGATGCGCCCGCAGTTCAAAACGCCGCCCCCCGGCACCGCATATACCTGGTCGGGCTCCAGCGCCTGTCCGTCCAGGAATATCTCCATGGAGGCACCGCTGTAGGAGATAAAGGTAGGGTCCGAGAACTCCAGTACCGGCCCCTGCATGGTCATTTCAAGCACTGCTGCCGCCTCCGGGTTTTCCAGGAGCCCGTTTACCCGTCCGGCCGACAGGCGGTCTGCCACCCCGGCAACGGGAACCCCCAGATGCCGGTAACCGAAGCGCCCCCGGTCCTGTACGCTGGTGAAAAACCCGGGTTCCTTAACCTGCAGCATTGCCGTATTTTTTGGAATAGTCGTAAACGCCTACTTCGGCCTCTATCCGATGGAGGTCGAATTCGGCCCGGCTCACCGCCCGGAATCGGATGCTGTCGCCCAGGGCGATAAAGCTGGGTGGCTCCCGAAGCGGGTCGAACACGGGAATGGGGCATTTGCCCAGGATGTTCCAGCCTCCGGGGGATGTCTGGGGGTAAATGCCGGTCTGGCGGTCTGCCAGCCCCACGGAGCCTTTGGGGACCCGGGCCCTCGGGGATGCTTTTCTGGGAAGGCGCAGCTCGTCGGGAACCCCTCCCAGGTAGAGGAATCCCGGCAGGAACCCGATACCGAATACCCGGTAGGTCGTATCGCAGTGTTTACGGATCAGGGTTTCCGGGCTTATCTTGAGGATTTGCGCCGCCTCTTCCAGATCGAGCCCGAATTCCGGGTCGTAACAAACGGGCAGCTCCCAATACCGGGTCTGAATGGCGTCGGGGCCCGGGTAGCTTTGGTACCAGGATCTGAGTTCGGAGGCGAGGGATTCCAGGTTTACGGGCTCGTCCCGGCAAATAAGGGTAAGGCTGTGGTAAATGGGCACGTACTCCCAGCGGGGCTCTTCCAGGCGGCCTTTTTTCAAATACGCGGCAAAGCCCAGAATGTCGAAGAGGATCTCCATTTCGAGGCGGGCCGGCCACTCCAGCAGGACGGCCTTGGGGCCATAAGGCTTTATCCGGAAAGGGGGTGGGCTCACTTGGCTAACGGGATTGATTCCTCACGTAACTTTCGGGAAAGATACATCAATATCTCATACGCCTGGGGGGTATCTCCGTGCACACAATAGGTTTGGGCTTCAATCGGGAATTCTGTGCCGTCCAGGGTGTCTACACGCCGATCCAGAACCATGTGCCTGAGCTGGCCCCATACCTGCTGCGGTTCGGTAAGCACGGCTCCGGGAAGCTGACGGGAGGCCAGGCTGCCGTCCGACCGGTACGCCCGGTCTGCGAAGGCCTCCTCCCATACCTCAAAACCCGCGGCCCGGGCCTGGGCTGCAAAGGAAGATCCGCAGGGGGCAAACAATTTTACCCGGCCCCGGTACGGGCCGAAAACTTCCAGGTAGAAGGCACCCAGCTGGGTCCGGGCAGCCAGGTCGTTGTAAAGGGCGCCATGGGCCTTGATGTGGTGCAACCCGGCTCCCCTGGCCTGCAACGCCCCCTCCAGGGCTGCTACCTGCCGGAGCAGGGACTCCCGAAGCACTTCAGGGGGCAGATCCAGGCTGCGCCTGCCGAAATGCTCCCGGTCGGGGTAGGAAGGGTGCGCCCCGATCCGAACGCCGTGTTCCACAGCCAGGGCCACTACCCTATCCATGGACCGTGCATCGCCGGCGTGCCCTCCGCAGGCTATGTTGCAGGAACTCACCAGCGGAATCAGCTGTGGTTCATTGCCAATGCCTTCGCCTGTGTCGCAATTGATGTCTATCCCGCCGGATCTGACGCTCAGGGGTTCCATAATCCGAAGATGGTTTTAAGGGCCAGCCCGCTCACCAACAGGATTACCCCGGCGGCCAGCAGATCGTGCCATGGTTTATTCCGGTATTCGCCCATCAGGCCCCTGTTGCGTATGGCCCACCAGAGGAATACGGCCAGGATCGGCAGCAACAGCGCATTGGCGATCTGGGCGAAGTAGATAACCTCAAGCGGCTGGAATTCCAGCAGATGCGATAAAACCCCGATGGCGACCACGCCCATCCAAACGGCCCGAAACCGGGGATCGGTCCGATCTGCGGGCCAGCCGAAACACTGCCGCGCCACATAGGCCGCGGCCAGCGGGGCCGTGATGGAAGAGGTGATCCCGGCAGCAAAGAGCCCGACCCCCAGCCCGTAACGTGCCAGGCTGCCGTAAACGGGCTCCAGCGAAACAGCCAGGTCCATCACGTTTTCAAGGGCTGTAAGGCGCGAGCCAGCCGCAGTAATCAGAATGGCCATGGATACGGCTCCCCCGATAAGCACGGAAAACGCAATATCCCGGCGCATGGTCGGCAGCTTTTCGGACCCCTGCCATTTTTCGGTAACCAGGGAAG
>DATIPV010000090.1:0-3581 GCA_035471525.1 Robiginitalea sp. | reverse complement strand
TCGAGTACAAACACCTGATAAGGCTTCACATACCCGTCGAGGATGGTATTGCGGAAATCGTAATTGGCCGAAACAAAGGAAAACTGGGCATGGGGGAGCTGGGCCAGAAGGCCCGCCAAACCGTTGTCGAAATCGTGGTTCCCGAGTGTTGCGGCCTGGTAGCCCATGCGGCTCATCAGCCGGAATTCCAATTCGCCCCCGTAAAAATTGAAATAGGGCGTCCCCTGGAATATATCGCCCGCGTCCAGCACGAGCGTATTGGGGTTCTCCCGGCGTATGGCCCCGATCAGTCCTCCGCGCCGGGCAACCCCACCCAGGCCGGGATAGGCGCCGTGGTCGTCGGGGAAGGGGTCTATATGGCTGTGCACATCGTTGGTGTGCAGAATGGTGATATGCCGTTCCCGGTTCCCGGCACATCCCTCCAGAGCGAAGCCGCCGAGGCCCAGGGCTGCACTCCCGGCAGCTGTCTGTTGCAGAAAGGAGCGTCTGTTCATGGGGCTGAGAGCTTTATAAACCGGTTGTCCACGGTGGCCCGCAGCGTATCGGTCTGCCGGAAGAAATCGGTCATGGCGTTCCGGATGCGGTAGCCGGTGTCGCGGGCTTCCATGGCCTGGCTGAAAAAGTCCATCCCGTCCCCGCCGCCAACCAGGTAATTGGAAGTCGCCACGAGATACGTCCGATCCTCGTCGAAGGGTTCGCCCCCGATGTTCACCGAGCGCAGGCTGCCGTCTGCGTTCAGGACGATCTCGATCCCGGCAATGGGGTGGGGGACCTCGGCCGCTGCCAGAAAGCTCACCAGGTCTCGTATGGCCCTGCCCCGCATAGACACCAGGTAGATCGTATTCTCAAAAGGCATCACCTCGTAGGAGGTGCGTTCGGTGACGGGACCAGCCGAGATTATGCTGCGAAGCCCCCCGTGGTTGAGCAGGGCAAAATCTGCGCCCTTTCCGGTCTGTCTCCGGGAAAGCGTATCGGCCTGCTGCAGCACAATGTCGGCCAGCAGGTTGCCCAGGCTGGTGTTCAGGGCCCCGTCTTTTTTGCTCAGCAGCTCCGGCGCGTAGGCCAGGGGAGTGTCGAGCACCTCGTTAACGTGATCGCGGTAGGGCTGTATAAAAGCCACCAGCGAATCGTCGGGCTGCACGGTGCTGTCTATCCGCACCTGGCCCGTATCCAGGCGTTGCAGCACGGGTGGTTCCCGGCGGCAGCCTGCCAGGCCCAGCAAGGTTGTAAATACAACAAAAAGTTTTATATATAAATGTCGCATCCGGCGTAACTTAGCACAGGGTTTGCAGGGATATTGCCTAAATTTGCACAAAGGCAAAGGTACATGATTTTAAAGGGTCTAACGGAGAAATTTAAGCACAAGTCGGGCGCTAAGTACCTGAGACAAGAACTGCTGAAACCCCGGGAACGCGTAGACCGCGCGCAGGGTATTCAGGCCATTGGGGTGATTGCGGATCTGGACCGTTTCGACAACCCAGACATGTTTTATGAATTGATTGAAGCATTCTCCCTGCGGCCCAACGCCGTTAAGATAATAGGTTACAAGCGTTTTTACGACAAGAATTCGCCCTATGCCACCCCTGTTTTCTCAGACAAGGATCTCGGCTGGAAAGGAGCTATCGAAAACAGCTACGTACTGGAATTCCTCGGCCGCGATTACGACCTGCTGATCAATTATTTTTCAGACGAAAACCTTATGATGCAGTTGCTGAGCCTAAAAGTAAAAGCCCGCATGCGCATCGGTTTTGCCGGCATAGACCCGGCTTACAACGATCTGATCCTCGGGGGCGATCCGACCGATTTCGGTTTGTTCAAAGCAGAAATAAAGAAATACCTGGCAGTTCTTAAAGAATGGGTATGAAAGAAGTATTTACAGGAACCGGCGTAGCCCTGGTGACTCCTTTCCGGGAAGACACCAGTCCCGACTACGAAGGGCTCCGGCGCCTGGTGCGCCACGTAACCGAAGGGGGCGTAGATTACCTGGTGGTACTCGGCACCACGGCCGAAACGGCCACGCTCAGCCCGGATGAGAAAACCCGCGTGCTGCAGGTAGTGGCCGAGGAAAATGCCGGCCGATTGCCCCTGGTGGCGGGTATTGGCGGCAACCATACCCTGGCTGTCGCCGAGGAGCTGCAGCGCAGGAACCTGGACGGTTACCAGGCCATTCTCTCTGTATCGCCCTACTACAACCGGCCCACCCAGGAGGGAATCTACCAGCACTTCCGCTACCTGGCGGCGCATACGCCCCTGCCGCTGATCGCCTATAACGTGCCAGCCCGCACCGGCAGCAACATGCTGCCCGAAACCACAGCGCGCCTGGCCTCCGACTGCCCTCAGATCATAGGCGTCAAGGAGGCCTGCGGCAACCTGGAGCAGATCTCCCGTCTGCTGGGCCAGGTACCGGATCGCTTCCTGGTGATATCAGGCGACGATGCGCTTGCCGTACCTGCCATACTGGAAGGCGGGGTGGGGGTTATTTCGGTCCTGGGGCAGGCCATCCCCGGGCGATTTACCGCCGCTGTCCGCGCCGCGCTCGGGGGAAGGGACGGGGAGGCCCGCCGGATGTCTGCAGACCTGGACCCCCTGGTGGAACTGATATTCCGCGAGGGAAATCCGGCCGGGGTCAAGGCCCTGCTGGAACGCGAGGGAATCTGCGGCGCGCAGGTACGCCTCCCGCTGGTAAGGGCCAGTGCCGGGCTGCGGCGCGATCTGGATGCCTTTATGAGGCAATTCTCTCCGGAAAAGGCCTGATGGCGTTAAAGTTTGCCTAAAATGGCGGGATGCATGCCCATGGCGTACGATTCCGGTGTAATTTACCGTTTTCTATCTCGCGGATTATCGCTACTTTTGCGCAATGTTTTTGAAAATCAACAAGTCGGGAGTCATTTTGCTTGCAGCCCTGCTGCTGGTCTCGTGCAGCGAATACCAGAAGGTGCTGAAGGATACAGACACGGCCAAGAAGTACGAAATGGCCGAACGCCTGTACGAGGCAGGTTCCTATAAAAAGGCGAACCGAATCCTGGAACAGGTGGCGCCCAGTTTTGTCGGGAAGCCCCAGGGGGAGCGGGTCATGTTTTTTCTGGCCGACAGTTATTTCAAAATTGGCGATTACAACTTTGCGGGGTACCAGTTCGAGCGGTTCCTGAAGTCGTATCCGAAAAGCGACAAGGCCGTGGAGGCCGGATTCTTAGGTGCCAAAAGCTACTATCTGCTCTCCCCCCGGTATTCCCTCGACCAGACCGATACCGACAAAGCGCTCGCCAAGCTGCAACTGTTCATCAATGCCTACCCCGATTCGGAATTCCTGGCAGAGGCCAATGCCATGGCCCGGGAGCTGACCACCAAGAAGGAGAAGAAGGCCTTCGAGATCGCCAGGCAGTTTGTTAAGCTGGGCAAGTATTACACGCTCGATTACAATATTTCGGCCATTGCCGCCCTCGATAATTTTATCTCCGACCATCCCGGATCCGTATTCAGGGAAGAGGCCTATTTTCTGAAATTGCAATCGTCCACCAACCTGGCCCTGAACAGCACCTTTTCCAAGAAAAAGCAGCGGCTCCAGGATGCGGCAGCAGCCT